>JAIKWW010000053.1 GCA_024684465.1 Clostridia bacterium
CCTACTCCAAAGATAAGTGAGATACTCATGGAGGAGTTTATGGCTCCCATGAACCTGTCCGCGTATCGTTTGGCTCAGGAGATACACGTTCCCGTGTCTCGTGTACAGGACATCCTGCATGACAGAAGAAAGATCACGGCAGATACGTCGCTTCGGCTGGCGAAGTTTTTTGGTGTGTCGGATCGGTTCTTTCTCGACATGCAGAACGATATAGACATCCGGGAGCTGAAGGCACGCATGGCAACAGAGATTGCGGAGATCCAGCCTTGCAGGGCTGTTGCGAATTAAGAACAAAACAAGGCACCCACTTTCTTGAAGCTGAGTGCCTTGCGAGCCTATTCTCCGTCCTTTTCCTTACTCAAAGTCCCAGAACCCCGTTCCGGTCTCCGGATCGTGTTTTCTGCCGATCACGCCTCCGATCACCGGGCGCAGCTCGATCTCGGCGGTGTAGAGAACGGTTATGGACTTCATATGGCCCGCAACCATCCGGTGTTCGTCGTTTTCCTTGTATGAGAAGACTGCGTGGGTGTGGTGGAAGAGCTGGTCCTCGTCGGTGACGACGTTTCCTGTGATGTTTATCAGTTCCAGCATCCCTTCTATCACTTCGGTCTCAAAGCTGCCGTCTTCCGGGATGAATGTCTGGATCTCAGCTTTGCTGCAGCCGCCTATTCCCGTAAAGAAGGCGGACCCTATTCCTTCTTCTTCACACACTTCGAGGATCTTTTCTATGATTTCCTCGCCCTTGTCCACTCTTATGTAGCAGACGTCGTTCATTCTGCGATATTCCATATCATGACCTCCATTCTTCTGGTAACATCCACTTCTCTACAGACTGTTCAACAGTCCCTCGAACCCCTCGTTCTCATATATCTTCTTATAGTGCTCCGTCTCATCCTTTATGAGCGCGTCGATAGCTTTCATACTGAGGAGCTCCACCGGTGCTTTGTCGTCCGTAAGGATCAAATCCCCTGCTTCATATCTGACCATTTTCCGCTGAACGGTCTCCATCATCGTTCTCAATTCAGGATCCTCTTCCTTCATTACCCCTGAGGTAAAGGTGTCCATCACCTCCGGATCGTTTGCGGCAAACAGCTCCCGGTTCGTGTTGTTCGTCACATCCACGGCGTAGACCTGAGAGAACACCGAAGCGATGGTGTCTGCTAGATGATCGTTTATCCCGCCTTCCGTGTCCGTTTTCATGTTCATGTTGACCACCATCACGCCATCCTCATTGAGGTGCTCTTTTACGAGAGTGAAGAACTCCACAGAGGACATCTGGAACGGGATCGTTATGTCCTGATAAGCGTCCACCATTATCACGTCATATTTCACGTCGTCGCAGTCCTGAAGGAAGGCACGGCCGTCATAGGTCGTCACCTTCGTGTCCTCGGGAAGCCGGAAATACTCATGGGCCAGATCTGTGATGCTCTGGTCTATCTCCACGCCCTCGATCTCCACATTATCGAAATATCTGCTGCACTGGGTGGCGTAGGTGCCGGTCCCCATTCCCAGGATAAGAATGTTCAGCCGCTCTTTCTCTTTCACTCCTGCCATATATGCGGCAGCCATGGCGTAGTCGTAGTACATGCCGGTGAGGGTCTTTTCTTTAAGGTACACTGACTGTACGCCAAAGAGCACATTCGTGGAGAGCACCACCTTGCTGTCATCCTCGTAGACCTGCAGATAGTTGTAGATGGACTCCCCTTCGTATGTCAGGTCGTTCTGCCAGAATGCGAATGAGTTTCCGTGTCCGGTTATTGAGGCTGGAATGAGGATAAGGGCCCCCACTGTCGCCTTGACAGATCTTATTCTCCCGGAGACAAAGTAGATAATGGAAATGGTCAGAAGGATCCCGGCGAATATCAGGAACGTTATGCTCGTTCCGACTGCCGGAATGCTGATGAAAGTTGGAACAAACGTGCCTATGATGCTGCCGATGGTATTTGACGCATTCAGATATCCCACTACCTTTCCGCTGTCATCAAGACTCTCCACCGTATATTTCACGAGGGACGGCGTTACTGTACCCAGCAGGAATAATGGGAATACAAAAAGCACCATGCACGCAGCAAATGCGGCGATTATAAGAAAACTTGTGTTTACCGTAAAAACCAAAATAGCGGATATGCCCAGAATGATGTATTTACCCAGCACCGGAACAAGCGCTATCCAGACCGCGGCGACGATGATCCTGTTGTACAATCTGTCCGGATTCTGATCCCTGTCAGCCCATCTTCCGCCCATGATGTTTCCGAGAGCCATGGCGATCATGATGGTTCCGATGATGATGGTCCACACGATCTGTGAAGAGCTGAAATATGGGGCCAGAAGCCTGCTGGCTCCCAGTTCCACTGCCATGACCGACATTCCCGCAAAGAACTCGGTCAGATACAGATATATCTTGTTATTTAAAATTGGATTTCTCTTTGAATTACTCATTTCCCACAGTGCCCCCGATCTTATGTTACTGCATTCTACTAATTATAGCACGGATCAGGTAACGGAACGAAAAAACGGTATCCGGAGATTTTCTCTCCAGATACCGATTTAGATTGCGATCTTATCCCGTTTTGCCTGATGATCTGGTCCCGATCACGCTTACTTGCTCACTTCTTCAGCCACAGCTGCGCGTACCTCAGCCATGTCCACGGTAGGTTCGAAGCGTGCGATCACCTGGCCTTCGCGGTTTACCAGGAACTTGGTGAAGTTCCATCCGATGTAAGTCTTGTCGCCGTACTTTTTATTGTTCATATCTGCGAACTTGTTCAGAGCCGCGTTCTTGAGCCCCTTGCCGAATCCCTGGAACGGCTTCTCCCCTGCCAGGTAGGCGAAGAGCGGTTCTGCGGTATCGCCGTTAACGTCGATCTTTGCGTGATTTGGAAATAAAAAAGGCCGGAGGAGATAGCT
>JAIKWW010000103.1 GCA_024684465.1 Clostridia bacterium
AAAATCTTTTCCGGCCAAAGCGCTTTCAATCTTTGCTTTATCAGACGCCAGCTTTTCCTCAACAGGCAGCACAGTTACTGTAACCTTCACAACTATCGTGGTTGTTATATAATTATCGCCTTTCTCTGCGTCAAGGTACACCGTAACGTTCTGATCTCCTCCGGAGCCCGCTGTAAACCCGTCGATACGGTAGACTGACCAAATGGAATTTATTTCCCGAATCTTGCTTTCTATGATTCCTTCAAGCTCATCTAACCTCGCCCTTTCACCTACAGTAAAAGACAGATCAGATGCAGCGGCTTCGATCAGGTCTTTCTGAAGTGCCAGAAACTCCTCATCTGTCGGTTCAGGAACCACCACCTCAGCTGTTATGGGATCAGTGACAGTTTCTCCGCTCTTAAGAGTAAATGTCACATTCTGAGTGCCTGCAACACCCCGTTCAAAACCGCTGAGGGTATCTGCCTGCCACGTATTCATGAAAGTCCAGCCGGAATCGGAAAGGTTTTTTACTATCTTTCTGCAAAGCTTATCTTTCACTTGTTCTTCAGTATCCGTGAAACCAACATTCACTTCAGTTTCCGTGAATGCTTCCAATCTGGCCTTTTCCAGCGGCAGGCTTTCTGCCGCAGTTATTCCAGCCACTGTCACCTTTGCGCTGACAGCAGCAGTCCTGACATTTCCGCTTTTAAGAATAACACTTACAGTCTGCTCTCCCGTGCCATGCTCTTCAAAGCCCGTCATTTCAGCTACTTCCCAATCAGTAAAGTACAGTCCGGAAATGGCATTGACATTTAGAGCAAGAGCCGCCTTTGCATCGGAGGCCGTTGCGGAATAAGCCACATTTGCGCTGATCTCAGTTCTGTCAGACTCCAGAAGAGCCTTGTCCTCTTCTCTCTTTTCAGTGTCTGTCATAGGAAGTGTGGTCACTGAGAACTGAACGTTCTCTGTGGTCACTTCCCCTGAAGTGAGCTTTACAGTTACCGGTTGCTGTCCTACCATTCGGGTAAGAAAAACACTGATTCCTGTCACTCTCCAGTCGCTGCAGAAATACTCCGTGTCATTGTTAACTAAATCCTCGATGGCCTTCTCCACATCACCGGAAATAGCGTAATAACCAACGGAAACTGCCGGAGGCGCCGTGAGGCTTTCCAGCCTGCTCTTATCCGCAGCTCTCTTGTCCGCCACAGTCATAGGTTCCACATAGACAACTGCTTTGACGATTTCTGTGACAGTTTCCCCCAGCTTGAAGCTGATGTCTACGGTCTGTTCAGTATCGTAAAGTGTACTGTTGAATTTTTCAAAAGTGTCTGCCTCCCAGGTCTTGTTGTAAAGACCGGAAAGCCCGTTCACTTTTTCTGTAAGCATAGCTTTAACAGAATCCTTTTTCGTCTTGTACGGAACAGAGATCCTGATGCTGCTTTTTTCGATCTTCGCCTTGTCTGCAGCGATCTTCTGTTCATCTGTCAGCTTTGGCGCATCAGAATTGCCGGATTTTCCGCCGTTACGAGATCCGCCGTCGCTGCTTCTGCCGGAGCTGCCGCCGTTATTCACAGCGTCGGTCTTATTTCCGCCTTCAGTTGTGCCTTCCGGCTTGTTCTCAGACTGAACCACCTTGTCGTTTACTTTGATGTCTGAGCCTGACTGATTTGAAACATCCTTTATCTCAGCTCCGCCGGCAACTTCAGTCTTCACTTCCGCAGTCAGCTTCTCTATGGTTCCCGTAGCCGTCAGTTTCAGATCCGCTGCCAGATTCTCAACCGTGTTGAACCAGCCGTTCAGCTTCAGGTTCTTCACCGCTTCCCCTGAGATCAGTACAGTTCCCAGATTACTGCTCTTGTCTGCATTTGCGGTATCGATTATGGCATCTGACTTTACAAAGACTTCCTTTACGGACATCTTTCCGCTGAGGGCTGTGCGCACCGGCGTATTTCCCTGTTCCTTGTCTATGATCAGATATCTGGCATTCACCCCGTCAAACCTGATGGAGTGATCTCCGCCGGCCTTTACGATGATATCTCCTGTCACGTTCAGGCTGATCAGATCAACATCGCCTTCGCCTACGCCTTCAGCCACGATGAGGTCGCCGTCGATGTTCATGTCCTTAAGGCACGCGCCGCCGGTGTTCACTATCACATTACCTGTAACATCATCGCTGTATTCTCCGCCGTCATGAACATATACCGCAGTAAGGTTATCCATGATCTTTGCGAATTCGGCTCTGGTCATGTCACCTGTCGGATTCAGTTTTCCCTCCGAACCGCTCACAAAACCGGCCTTCACCAGCGCGCCCAGGCTGTCAACGGCATACTCCGCAACTTTGTCAGCATCATTAAATCCTGCAAGATCAGCTCTGGTTCCGCCCCCGATTTCATAGGCTCTGGCCAGGATAGTAAAGGCCTCCTGTCTGGTGACCTTGTCATTCGGCCTCATCTTTTCAGCCTTCGTCATGGTCCTCATAGCCACAGCCTCGGCGATCTCCGTCGCGTACCAGGCATCCGGATCAACATCTGTCACTCCGTCCAGGCTGGCTGTTTCGATGGCTCCGAAAGCCCTGTTTACCGCAGTTACCAGTTCAGCTCTGGTAATCTTGCCCGCAGGCCTTATTTCAAAACCTGCCGCCGTCCTGTATCCCTTGAGCAAACCGTTAGCCACGCCGTGTTCCAGGCCTGCCCGAGCCCAGCCGTCCGGCATGTCGATGAATGTTACGGTTTCGCTTTCCTGTGCCGCTTCCCCCGCAAAAGAGGAAACAGGTCCCATTGTCAGCACCATAGCCGCACACAGGAGGTAGGACATGCCCTTTTTCAGTCCTATCATCTTTTCTCCTCCATGTCTCCATAAAATAAAAGAATAAAACTATAGATTTTATAAAAAAAACAAATGACCATACAATATAAAACCATTCAGTTTCATAGTATAATACAGTGAATAAACGTACAACTTCCCGGTGCCAAGCCGCACCTTTTTGTGCCAAGTGGCATTGGCCGCCGTTACTGCAATAATAAAGGGAATAATTATGAATATAGCTATCGTGGATGATGAACAGCTGGAAATCAACCATCTTCTTCCCATAATCAGCGAGTATGCAGGTCTTGAAAATACGGACATACCTGTGCAGGTCTTCCACAGCGCTGAGGAGCTGCTGACTGTCTATCGTCCCTACGCATTTACAGCGATCTTCATGGATATTTACATGACCGGGATCACAGGGGTTGAGGCCGGCAGGAGGATTCTCGCCATGGATCCGGGAGCGGTGATCATATTCTTCACCACCAGCCATGACCACATGGGAGATGCCTTTTCCCTCCATGCCTACGACTACATACCCAAGCCTGCCGAAAAAGAGCGTATTTTCAAAGTACTGAACGATCTGGTCCGGAGGGAGACGAAGCTAGACTCTACTCCGAGACTGTCCTTCACATGCGACAAGAGGAATGTCACCCTCCCAATTTCCGAGATTACCTGTATCAGAACAGCCAAGCACAATTATCTGGACATATCCCGGAATGACGGGAACATTTTCACTTCAAGACTCACCCTGAGCGAGGTTCAGCAGCGTCTGGAGGAGGCAGGTGCCCCACAGTTCCTCCTGGTGCTTCGGGGCGTTCTGGTGAACATGGATTTCATAAAAAACATGGATGACGAGACCTGCCACCTGAAAGACGGCATGATCATACCCATCAATATAAAAAATGCCCGGAGGCTGCGGGACATCTGGCAAAATTACACATTGGACAGCATACGTTCCGGTCAGAGAGAAAGAAGGAATGTTAAATGAGTGCGGAAGCTTTTATTACATGTATGTTATCCTGGTATCCGATCCTTCCCGGAGCAGTCCTCTGCTTTGCTCCCATGAAAAACCGGCTGCGGAGTGAAGGCAGATCCGCACATGTCCGGATACTTGTCACGGTTCTGATCCTCATGGCATTGATGGCATTCGTAGAGGTTTTTTTCTCAACCGGTCACGTGCTCCTACTCCCTCTGGTCTTTCCTGCCACATTCGGAGCATACCACATGAGTCTGAAGTTGCCTCTCTGCAAATCACTGGCAGTCTACCTTCTGGCAGTGGACTTCACAGCCTTTCTCGTGAACTTTTCCAACGGCTTTGATGCGGCGATCAATCCGGATTCGACTCTGGCCAACTTCTCCTTTGAAGCCTCGCTGTTTCAGGCAGTAATAACCACAGCCTTCGCGGCAATCGCATACCGGCCTCTGAAGCGGTTCGGGAGCATGCTGGTGGATCAGTTCGACCTGCAGCGGGTGTGGTTCTCAACCCTTCCGATCTCAGGCTTACTGCTGATCTACAACCTGATGATCGCACCCCGGAAATACGAGACCGTTCACATCAACTACGCATTTGTCTTCTACTGGGTATCGCTGTTCATTCTCATGACCCTGCTGCTCCTGCTCTGCGTGATCTTCTACTTCATAGTTTCCGGCATGATGGAAGCTGCAGAGGAACGGGAACGCAACAGGATTCTGGAGATGCAGGAAAGCGCATATCTGACACAGCAACGTTACATAGAAGAGACAGCCAGAGCCAGACATGACTTCAAGCACACCATCGGCATACTGGATATGCTGGTTTCCCAGGGTAATCTGAATGCTGTCAGGAAATATCTTGACGAGTACCTGGCGGCCCAGCCCCAGAAGGAAAATGTCGACTTCTGCAGCAATACGGCGGTAAACGCTCTTCTGAACTACTATAATCAGATGGCCAAGGCGGACGAAATTCCGATGAATCTGGAGATATCCCTGCAGGACGGCCCTCAGGTTTCCGACATCGATCTGTGCAGCATACTGGGAAATATCCTGGAAAATGCCATACTGGCCTGCAGAGATCTGCCCCCTGAAAAGAGGTTTATCGACCTTGCGCTCCGCTGGGAAAAAGATGCTCCCGTCTACATAGTTGCCACCAACTCCTTCGACGGAAAAGTCCGCATGGGAAGCGACGGCGAATACGTTTCCACGCGCCGCAGCGGCAGCGGTCTGGGACTCCGTTCGATCCGGCAGACAGCTGCGAGATACGGCGGCAGTGTCCGCTTCCGGAACACCGGCGAAAGCGGAGGGGATGCCGAATTCTGCACCGACGTGGTGCTCCCGCCCCTCCTCAGACAGTGACAAAAAACAACAAACAGCGGTCTTTCGACCGCTGTCTGTCTTTTTTGATCTAATTCCGTCCTTTCTCAGCTCCTGCGCGGGCTAATGGCGGTGTGCATGAGTGGACCGGATTTATTTGAGACGCCGCATGATGCACACTCCAGGGCGCGCACGGCGTTTCCGGCTTTTTTACTGCTCCCCGGCAGTTTTTTTGCTGCATCCTTTTCCTGCTCCGATACCATTGAAGAGGAAATCCAGCAGATCATTCAGATTCCAATGTTCCGCCTCTGCCTGGACCTCTGCCATGACACTGTTGTGAAGATCGTTTTTAGGTGCGTTCTTAATCTTATTGAACATCATAAAGCTCATTATTATTATCAATGTCACAAGATTCTCACAGCCTGCACCCCTTATCTGACCGGCTTCTATGCGGGCAACGATGTCGGTGCGCATTCTCGCAAATTCCCTCAGGATCGCATCCGATGCCATTTTTCTGACTTTTTCCCGCTCTGCGGGGTCGGACACTTCCATGGAATTGAAGATGAGCATGAAGTTCAGATCTATTAACCGGATGTTCTTCCGTATGGATTCTGAAACTGTAGCCATATCCCTTTCGGAATCTCCGGTAAATCCGTCGATCGTCTCATCCAGCGACTTTTCAAAGTCCTGAAAGATCTTGTTGAGCCACTCCTCGAGTATCTCCAGTTTTCCACTGTAATATTCGTAGAACGTCCCCTTTGCAATGCCGCTGGCCTTTGCGATGTCTATTATCTTGGTGCCGGCATAACCGCGCTCCTCAAAGAGCTTGAAAGCGGCCTGCCGGATCACCTCACTTTTTTCCTTCTTTTTTTCTTCTCTTAAGCTCACGCTCTTCAGCTCCTTTTGCAAGCCATTTTGCTTCCAGGTATATGTTTCTGCGCTTCATTGCGCTCCTGCGCATGCTGATCTTGACTTCCAGATCGTCAACCATCGCATAGAGCAGAGGCACGAAGAACAATGTGATCACAGTAGATGCCGTGAGACCGCCTATGATGGTGATCGCCATCGGCGCCATCATCTCGCTGCCCTCGCCGATTCCCAGCGCCATCGGCATCATGCCTATGACAGTGGTGAGTGTGGTCATGAGGATAGGTCTCAATCTCACGCTTCCGGCCTGAGCAATGGCCTTGTCTCTGGACATTTCATCCTTGTTCTGGTTTATGAACTCTATGAGAAGTATGGCGTTGTTTACTACCATACCAACCAGCATGATCATACCGATGATCGATACCATGGACAGTTTTGTGCCTGTCAGATACAGTATCATGAATGAACCGGACATTGCGAACGGTATGGACATCATGATCATTATCGGAAGTATGAATGATTCGAACTGGGATGCAAGTACAACATATACCAGCAGCAGAGCAACCATCAGCGCCAGGTAGAGACTTCCGAAGGATTCCTGCATATCTTCAACCTCACCGCCGGAGTCCACTGTTATGCCTTCCGGCAGCGTGTACTTGTCGTTCACAAAATTCATTACTCTCTCTGTACCCTTGGTGATGTCCACATTCTCATCAAAGGTGATATCGATCATATTTGTAACGCTCTGATTGTCTTTAAATATGGTCAGTGCGGAATTACCATAAGTGAAATCGGCGATCTGGCCCACCGGAACCTCAGTTCCTGTAGAAGTCTTTACCATGATGGACTTCATATTTTCTATAGACTCTCCGTACTCGTCGCTCAGCTTGAGATTTACGTCGATTTCATCACCGTCTATGGTAACAGTGGTGGATTTCTTTCCGGAAAGCGCCTCAGAGAGAGCCGAACCCAGCTGATAAGAGGTCACTCCGTAATTTGAAGCCACACCTCTGTTCAGAGAGACAACTACCTCCGGCGTTCCTTCTTCCACATCGTCGGTGATCTCGGAAATGCCTTTGACATTTTCCTTGATGGCAGCTGCCAGTGCCTCAGTTGTTTCGCCAACCTGATCCACATCTTCGCCGCCCACATTCAGAGTCAGATCTCCGCTGCCGGACATGGAGCTTCCGCCACCCATGGAGGAAGTCTCTTCCCAGGTTATGTCAGCTCCGGACAGATCCTTGAAATGTTCTTTGGCTTCCGCCATAATCTCGCCGGTGCTCCTGTTTCTGTCGCTCTTGTCCACCAGAGTCACTGTTAAAGTGGACGCTTCAGAAGTTGAAAACGCTGAAGTGGAGCCGATACTCAGAGCCACACTGTCTACTTCATCTATTTCTTCTATGAGATACTTTTCAATAGGTGTAATGAACGCGTCCTTATCCTCGAGGGTCGTTCCGTAAGGCAGCTCTATGCTGACACTGAACTGCCCCTGGTCCACAGAAGGCATATTCTCGGATCCCACCATTGCCACCAGTCCGATGGATCCCACAAACAGAGCTGTGAACATGGCGATCACTCGCTTTCTCCTGCGGAGCATCCAGCCGATAACAGTGAGATACCCCTTCTGCATGGAATGTATCAGATTTGAGAAATGCGGTATCAGTTTATATCTGTAGAAGAACTTTCCGACTCTCAGGTAGTCCTCGGACACGGAATTATCCAGCAGTCTTGAGCAGAGCATCGGAACAACTGTTACAGATACCAGCAGCGACATAGCCAGAGCTATGATGATGACCATACAGAAGTCTCTGAATATCATTCCCGCGTAGCCATCCGCCAGAGCAATAGGAAGGAATACCACCACCGATGTGAGAGTGGATGCCGCTACAGCCAGGATTACTTCACGGCTTCCCACTATGGATGCCTGTTCCGAATCCAGACCCTTCCTGTTGTGACGGAAGATATTTTCCAATACTACCACCGAGTTGTCCACCACCATACCTATGGCCAGGGTCAGCGAACCCAGAGTGATCATGTTCAGCGACATGTCCATCAGTTTCATGGTGGCAAATGTAGCCAGCACCGAAGCAGGGATGGACAGGCCGATTACCATTGTCGAGCGCACATTCCTGAGGAACAGGAATATTATGATAACCGCCAGGAACGCACCCTGCAGGGCAGTTTTTGCTACGGAAGAAATGGATTTACGTACGAATTTTGAAGTATCGTAACCGATGGAGAAGTGGATCTTATCGCCATACTCCTCCTCGATCTCCGCCATGACCTTCTGAATGTCATCAGATATTTCCACCACATTTCCATCAGAAGATTTCGTGATACTCATACTTATGGCTGTATTTCCGTTAAGTCTGGAAACAGATTCCTTCTCCGAAGGTCCCTCAGTGACCGTTGCCACATCCTGAAGCAGTATGACGCTTCCGTCCTTGAGCGTAATAGGAACCTGGGATATCTGCGCAACATCTTCGAACTCACCGTTGGTGCGGACGATCATCTCTGTTGCACCGCTGGTCACATTTCCGCTCGGCATGTTGATATTCTCGGCGGAGAGCATGGAGCTCACCGTAGACAGAGACAGACCGTAGCCTGAGAGTTTGTCCTGATCAAAGGCGATGTTCACTTCATCCTCCTGGGCGCCGGCTATGTTGACCGATGCAACCCCGGGTACCTTTTCCAGTTTTGAAGTGATGTTGTCATCGATGAACTCGGCCATTTCCGTGAGTTCCATGTCGGAATAGGCGTAGATACTCATGACAGGCATGGAGTTCATATTGGCCTTCAGGACCGTTGGAGATGAGGCATCATCAGGAAATGACATCTGAGCCCTGGAGGCTTTTTCTCTCATATCCAGAGTAGCCACATCCATATCCGTACCCATGTTGAATTCCACGAGAACAACTGCGGTGTTTTCCATGGAGTAGGAATACATATTTTTCAGATTTTCAACTGAAGCCATGGACTGTTCCAGTGGCTTCGTGACCAGGTCGTTTACTTCCTCCGGACTTGCTCCGGGATAAGTGACCATGGTCATAGCTATCGGAAACTCGATATTAGGCATGAGGGCCTGAGGAAGGGTTGCCATTGACATCCCTCCCAGTGAGAGGATAGCTATCAGTACCATGATCATCGTGACCGGTCTTTTGACTGCAATTTTCGAAATCATGTCGGTACTTAACTCTCCTTGTCTTCACTGTTTTCGGAACCCGGTCCGCTTACCACGTTGACAGATTCTCCGTCTTCGATATAATCCTGACCCTTTACCACGATCCTGTCGCCTGTGTCCAGACCACCGGTGATCTCGGCGATGGTTCCGTTATCAATTCCCAGTGTAACTTTCGTCTTCTGAGCAACATCATCTCCGTTGAGAACGTAAACGTAATTTTCTCCTCCGGAGATCTTTACTGCCTCGGACGGAACTATTATCACATTGTCCTTCTTTGCGGAAGTGAATCTGACTTCTGCGAACATGCCGGCCTTGATCCTGCTGTCGCCGGAAGTCACTCTGACCTTTACCGGATAAGTGAGGCTGCCTGCAGCAGGAACCCCACCCACTTCACTTACTACTCCGGAGAATGGTTCTGAAGCCAGCGATGTGATATAGATGTCCACATTGTCACCGATATTTATGGAATTGATCAGATACTCTGAAATAGCTGCGTTCATCTCAAGCACCGATGTATCGGAAATGCTCACAGCCGGAGCCGCCGAAGAAACAACAGACCCTGAAACCACATTAACAGTGTTCACATAACCTGAAGAAGGAGCCTTGACAATGTAATTGCCCAGGGCATCCGTAGCCTGAGTCACGCCTGCCTGAGAGGAAGTTATCCCGGCTGAAGCTGCCTGCAGGCTGGCCTGAGCGGAATTGATGCCCTCCTTTGCCTGATCCGCAGCAAGTTCTGCCTGAGTCACTGCCGCGTTGGCATTTGTCAGAGCATTTTCTGCGGATTCCAGCTCAGCCTTTGAGATGGTTCCCGCCTCGTAGAGAGTCTTCGCTCTGTCATATGAAGTCTGTGCCTGTGAAGCTGAAGACTTTGCTGTTTCCACCTGCTGAAGCGCCGACTTGTACTGAGCCTGTGAAGTTGTATAACCCACGCTTGCCTGATCGTAGGACGCCCTTGCGCTGCTCTGCTGAGCCTGGGCCTGATCGTAGGCCGCCTTCGCCTGGGTGCTGTCTATGGTGAAGAGCACCTGTCCCGCAGAGACATAATCTCCCACCTTTACATTCACAGAAGTGACTTCACCTTGTGCCATAGGGAATACGTCCACCGTGTCGACCGCCTGGATCCTTCCGGAAACAGGTGATGTGAGACTTATCGATCCTGTGGAGACTTCTTCCACAGTGACATTCGTCAGTGAAGCAGATGTGTCATCTCCGGTATCGGAAAACTGAATGATGAAAAAGCGGATCACTATGAGTGCTGTCAGCAATATGCACAGGATCAGAAATACCTTCATTCCCTTACCTGCGGGAGGTATATCCGAAAC
>JAIKWW010000162.1 GCA_024684465.1 Clostridia bacterium
TGCTAGATTCTGGCATCAATGTCCTCTGCAATCTTCTGAGGATCCACCATTGTTGCTACCATTACAGCCTTTATGGTATGCATCCTGTTCTCCGCCTCGTCAAATACCACCGAGTGATTGCTGCGGAATACCTCATCCGTGACCTCACGGATGTCATAACCTTTCTCTTTCCAGGTTGCAGCCATCTGAGTCTCAAAATCGTGATATGCCGGCAGGCAGTGCATGAAAAGCACCTCAGGATTCTCAGTCTTTTCGATGAGTTCCATGGTCACCTTGTACGGAGTGAGCAGCTTGACCCTCTCCGGGATCAGATCCTCCTCACCCATGGATGCCCAGACATCGGTATAGATAACGTCAGCCCCCTTTACGCATGCGGGATCTGAAGAAACCTCGATCTTTGCCCCGGTCTTCTCCGCTTCCGCTCTCGCCATCTTCAGTACTTCAGGATCCACCTCCAGTTCATCCGGACCGAAGGCAACGAAATCCACTCCCATCTTGGCGCAGCCGTACATCCACGCGTAGGCCATATTATTTCTGATATCACCGCAGAACACGACCTTGCACTCGTTCAGCGGCTTGGTGAGATACTCCTCCATAGTCAGCATGTCAGCGAGTATCTGTGTCGGATGATCCACATCGGTCAGTCCGTTCCATACGGGGATTCCCGAATATCTCGCCAGATCCTCCACCAGTTCCTGGCTGAAGCCGCGGTACTCTATGCCGTCGTAAAAGCGACCCAGAACCTTTGCGGAATCCTCAACGGACTCCTTCTTTCCGAACTGCGAGCTGTTTTTATCAAGGAATGTCACATTTGCACCCTCATCATAGGCGCCCACCTCAAAAGAACATCTCGTGCGTGTAGATGTCTTGTCAAAGAGCAGTACGATATTCTTTCCCCTCAGCAGTTCCCCTACGATGCCGTCCTTCTTCTTGGCCTTGAGACTGTGAGCCAGATCCAGCATGTAGCGGATTTCTTCCTGAGAAAAATCCATCAGTGTGAGAAAACTTCTTCCTTGTAAATTTACAGCCATCGTGATCGTGTCCTTTCGTAATGATTTGTGTTTTTTTCCTTATATCAGTTAACCGTTAAAGATCCGCGTCCGCAGCATCCCTTCTGGTCCTTCTGTTATCCTTCGGCTTCTTGATCTTTTCCTTCCTGGAAGCCTTCTTTTCAATTGCCGGATCCACGAAGAAAGCTCTCAGGAGCTTCTGAGCCATCAGCTTCTGCATATCCGCTTTCATCGCCAGCGACAGGATCAGAGTGAGAATCTCCATTCTGTCGTCGTCCGCAATATCCGTGTCCTCCAGCAGCTTCTTTATGCTCTTCACATCGGATGTGACACTGTCGGTAAAATCCTCCACGAAATCCCTGTTCACTTCCACCGCTGTGGAATACAGGATCTCCGGATCGATGGTATCCTCAAATACTGAAGCGTGATTCTCCACAAGCGACTTCATCAGCACCTCGATGTCGTCTATCTTGAAGATTCCCTTCAGATAGAGCACCATCGCCAGCATGATGAGATGATCCCGGGTGTATTTCTTCCCCTCGGCCCTTGGGATTATGCTGTACTTCGCATAATTGTTGATCATGGTACGTGTCACATGCCACTTGTTTGTCTCATCGTAGATGTCTTTCAGCTGCGTATTAAAAAAACTCTCCACCTGATCGATATACAGATCGATATCCATTATCTTATCAATGTCGATGATCCCTGATTTTTTCAAGGTTTCGAGTTCTTGTCTGACTAATTCTTCATATCTCATTCTAATCTCCTTTATATGTAAAGCAGACATTTTAAATCACATGATATGGCTTTAATAACCACATTATAACGTCACGCTATTCTTAATGTCAACAATACCCATCCGGGTGATAGCATCCCGCAGTCAGTTTCACTCTGCAGAATTTTCAGCTTCCTCGCCCGGTTTCGGAGGACGACTCCCGTAATACTGATAATAGCAGGTCTCGATCCTGCCATTGTAGAGTTTTCTTTTCCTGTCAGGCTGACGCTGCCCTATTACACCTGCGGCATCCTTGTCCGATGTGATCATGTACAGCGAAAGAGTCTCATCTTTTTCCATCAGTTCCTTCATGTGCAGATAGATGCTCTTCAGCGACTTTCTGTCACCGATACGTTCTCCGTAAGGAGGATTACATATGATCACTGAGTACGGCTCCTGAATCTCAATCTTTGTGAAGTCGGCTCTGCTGAATTCTATACAGTCGTCAACGCCGGCCTCTTCGGCATTCTCCCTTGCAGCAGCCACAGCCTGACCGTCTATGTCACTGGCCAGTATTCTGACCTCCCTGTCATAGTCGATCATCTCAAAAGCTTTCTTTTTCTCTTCTTTCCAAAGTTCAGGGTCTATTATATTGTCCCAGCCCTGACTCGCAAAGGAGCGGTTTAGTCCCGGAGCGATGTGCCGTTCATACATCGCAGCCTCTATGGCAATGGTTCCGGATCCGCAGAAAGGATCCACCAGCAGTCTCCCGGATTTCCAGAAACTGAGCTGTACCAGTGCAGCCGCAAGAGTCTCCTTTATGGGAGCCTCCACAGTCTTCACCCTGTATGAACGTTTGTGCAGACCCACAGGGCCCGTCGTATCTATAGTCAGAGTAGCCTGATCCTTCAGCAGAGTCAGCTTTATCGTGTACTCCGCACCGGTTTCCGGAAGCTTATCCATTCCGTAAACACTGCTGAGTCTCTCCACCACGGCCTTTTTCACAGTCTTCTGGCAGGCGGACTCACTTCTGAGCCTGGATTTCACCGTAGTACAGTTAACTGTAAATTTTCCTTCGGGAGGTATCCATTCCTCCCAGGCCACAGCCTTCGTCTGCTGGAACAGTTCTTCAGATTCTTCAGCTTTAAATTCAGCCATTTTTACCAGCACCCTGTCCGCACAGCGGAGGTGCAGATTGGATCTCACGATCCCTCTTTCGTCGGCAAGATATGTGATCTTGGCATTCTCGGATTTAAGTATCCGGTATCCCAGGTTTTCGATTTCCCTTTTTACAACCGCCTCAAGCCCAAAGGAAGCGGTGGCGATCAATTCAATTTTAGACATATTCGTTTATTCCTATTCCTCGCCGTACATAAGTCTGGCGATCGCCTTTCCCACGCCGCTGTTGACGTTGGTATCGGTGATGTAGTCCGCAACCCTCTTCAGTGAGCCCACTGCGTTCTTCACTGCAACTCCTGTCCCCGCAAACTGAAGCATCTCCACATCGTTGTAATTGTCTCCGAAGGCCATGATGTCTTCTCTCGGGATGCCGTTCATCTCGGCGAATTTTCTGAGTGCAGCTCCTTTGCAGACTCCCTCGGCGGATATTTCATAATTCAGAGGAGCGGAGCTGGTGATGGATATGCCGTCAACCTCCCTGAAAGTCTCCATAAACAGTGCGGTTTCCTCATCATTCCAGCATCGGACCGTTATCTTGTAGACAGGGTCGTACTCAGGAATGGACGCCGGATCCTCCACGCCTCTTGTGAGGAACAACTCCGCCCTGGCAAGTCCTGCGTCCAGGCGCTCCCGCTTTTTCCGGCCCTGCTCAGTATCCTTTGTGTAATAGATACTTCGGGAATAAAAATGATACGTCAGCCCTATCTCATCCAGTCTGTGGAATATCCATTCCGCAAGTTCCTGTTCTATATGTCGACCGAAGATGAGGCTTCCCGAATCGTAATCCAGCACCGCCGCACCGTTGGACGTGATTATGGGCATCTCTGTTCCCAGATATCTGGCATATGGTCTGGCGGATCCGAAAATCCTGCCGGTGCACAGCATGAACTGTGCTCCGTCCGCCATGGCCCGCCGTATCATATCCACATTGAATTTCGTAATCTTGAACCCGTTATCGATGAGTGTCATATCTATGTCGCTGACTATGAGTTTGTATTTCTTCATGAGCAACACCTTAAACGACATAAAGGCCACCGCGGTCACGGCAGCCTCTAACGTTACCTTTTAATCAGAAATCCTGTCTGTTTGACATCTTGTGGGAAGAATATGAACCCATGTGGCTCAGAGCCTTTCCTGTACCCACAGCCACGCAGTTCTTCGGTTCTTCTGCCACCATTACAGGAATCCTGGTACGATCCTGGATGCGCTTGTCCATGCCCCAGAGCAGTGCTCCGCCACCTGTGAGCATGATACCTGAGGAACTGATATCAGCTGCGATTTCAGGAGGAGTCTTCTCCAGTACAGCGTGCACTGCCTCGCAAATGGTGCTGAGAGGCTCATCGAGTGCATCGTACATTTCCTCCGAGGTGACCTCCACGGAGACAGGAAGACCTGAAACCATGTCCCTTCCGCGGCATTCCATGGAAACGGACTCTTCTCTCGGGAAAGCAGTGCCGATGTTGAACTTGAGCTGTTCAGCAGTTCTCTCACCGATGAATATCTTATGAACTTTTCTCATGTACTTTATTATCGCTTCGTCAAATCTGTCCCCTGCCACCTTTACGGATGCGCTGGTCACGATGCCGCCGAGGGAGATTACCGCGATATCTGTGGTGCCGCCGCCGATATCGATGACCATTGTACCGTCAGGTCTCATGATATCCAGTCCTGCTCCGATCGCTGCAGCGATAGGTTCCTCCATGAGATAGACTTCCTTGCCGCCTGCCATCGTAGCCGCTTCACTGACAGCTCTCTTTTCCACTTCCGTTACGCCGCTCGGTACGCATACCATGATCCTCGGCTTGAAAAATCTGCCTGAACCGCAGGTCTTTCTGATGAAATATTTGAGCATGCGCTCCGTTATGTCATAATCGGAGATTACGCCGTCCTTCAGCGGTCTCACCGCAATGATATTCGCAGGAGTTCTGCCCAGCATCAGCCTGGCTTCCTCACCTACTGCCAGAATTTCACCGGTATCCTTGTTGAGCGCCACAACTGATGGCTCGTTGAGCACGATGCCCTTTCCCTGTATATAAATCAGAACATTGGCGGTACCCAGATCGATACCGACTTCATTAGACAATGCCATGTTTTTTCCCCTTCCGTAAACTTTACTTTATCAAATAATATCAGATTTATCCTATGTCAACGGGGCCCGGCCCCAGCCATATGCCCTTCCGCAGTCATTCCAGCGGGTGGATCTGCCAGTCCACCGGCTCCATGCCGTTCTTTCGAAGAAAATCATTTGCCCTTGAAAAATGCCTGCATCCGAAGAATCCCCGGTAAGCGGACAAGGGACTCGGATGTGCCGATTCCAGAATCAGATGACGATTCCCATCTATCAGAGTCTTCTTTGACCTGGCATTTCCGCCCCAGAGCAGGAATACCATCGGTTTCTCCCGACGGTTCAGCAGCTCGATCACTCTGTCGGTGAAGATTTCCCAGCCTTTACCTCTGTGGGAATTCGCCTGTCCCTCCCTCACGGTGAGAACAGCGTTAAGAAGCAGGACTCCCTGCTTCGCCCATTCCATCAGATAACCGTGATCAGGAATACTGCAGCCTACATCATCTCTTATCTCCTTGAAGATATTCTGCAGCGAAGGCGGCGCCGGAATCCCCGGCCTCACTGAAAAACTCATGCCATGTGCCTGATCCGGACCATGATACGGATCCTGGCCCAGTATGACGATCTTTACATCCTCATACGGAACCGTCTTCATCGCATTGAATATATCATACATTGAGGGATGAATTATCTGGCTTCGATACTCTTCTATCAGAAATTTCCTCAGCTCTTTATAATAGTCCTTATCAAACTCACCTTCAAGGACTTTGTCCCAGTCATTTTCAAAGTTTACCATAGTGCCTTTCCGGGTTCTGATCTGCCGATATTATGCGAAAGCTCCTTCGATCACATCCCTGAGCTTTTCAGCCAGCGGTCTGATCTTCTCTGTGTCTGAGCCTTCCAGCATTACACGGACAAGTGGTTCGGTTCCGGAAGGACGGATAAGAACACGTCCGTCGCCTTCCATCTGCTTTTCCACAGCTGCGATTGCTTCCTTCACCTTTGGAAGCTCCATGAATATATTTTTGTTTTCATTGCTGACTCTGGCATTTACCAGAACCTGCGGATATATCGTTATCTCATCTGCCAGTTCCGACAGCTTCTTTCCTGAAGTCTTAACAGCCTTAAGCAGCTGAATTCCCGCAACTTCTCCATCGCCGGTGGTTCCGAACTCTCTCATTATTATGTGGCCCGACTGCTCGCCGCCTATGACACATCCGGTCTTCAGCATATTCTCCAGCACGTATCTGTCGCCTACAGCCGTCACCTCAACTTTGATCCCCAGCTCCTCAGCTCTCTTGTGGAAACCGATGTTGCTCATTACCGTTACGGTAACGGAATCATTGTCAAGTCTGCCCTCACTCTTCATCAGCTTCATACAGATGGAGATCGTCTTGTCTCCGTCCAGGATCCTTCCCTTTTCGTCAACTGCGATGAGTCTGTCGGCGTCGCCGTCAAAAGCGAGGCCCAGGTCTGCACCGGTGCGGAGCACCTCTTCGCAGAGGGATTCAGGATGAGTTGAACCGCAGGCATCATTGATATTAATGCCGTCAGGTTCTGCGTGAAGTACGCTGACATCACAGCCCAGTTCTCTGTAGATTCTCTCTGCAACAGTAGCCGAAGCACCGTTTGCACAGTCCAGGATAACCCTGACTCCGTCAAAGCGGTATCCGGATGCAGATTCCGTCACGTGTTTCACGTAGGCGTCACCGGGAGCCTCCTCAGGCTCGATGATCTTTCCAACTTTATCACCCGTAAGCTGTGTATTGACTTGTATCTCGCCCTTAACGATCTTTTCGATCTCGTTCTCGATGGAATCTGCCAGCTTGTATCCGTTGCTGTTAAAGAACTTGATCCCGTTGTATTCAAACGGATTGTGAGATGCGGAGATAACTGCACCCGCCGCAGCTCCGTAGTGCTGAACCAGATATGCACATGCAGGGGTTGGAAGCACTCCTGCCTTTATGACATTTCCGCCCACCGAGAGGATTCCCGCACAGAGCGCATCCTCCAGCATATCTCCGGAAATTCTCGTATCTTTTGCTATGACTATTGTCGGATGTTCCTGCTCCTTTGCAAGCACGTATGCGCCGGCCCTCCCGAGTTTCATTGCCAGCTCCGGTGTAAGCTCCAGGTTGGCAACCCCGCGCACTCCGTCTGTTCCGAACATTCTTGCCATATGTTAATTCCTCCTAAATCTATATTTCACCGATCGTATATCATTCTTCCTTCAAGCTGAGCTCTGCATGCGGCGTGTCAGTTGTCACACCTGCATCCTTTGCATCCTGAGACAGGGTCACCTTAAGGGTGACTCCGGAAGTGCCCTCTGAAAGACCCGAGCAGTCAGCGGTGAGAGTAAAATCTCCGGAACCGATTTCATTCAGTCCGGCCTCATTTCCGGTGACCTTCAGCGAAACTTTGCCGCTTATTTCTGCGCTGAGTCCGTCGGGAACATTCTCAAAGACGATATCCGATGAACTGTATTCAAAGGTCTTTGATTCCTCGTGATTCTCTGTTTCCTTTATCGATACAGTCGCAATGAGTTCCTTCACATTGTCCGACAACACAACTCCCTCCGGGAGTTTTACTTTGATGTCGATCTCGGAAGTCTTCTTCAGGCCGCTGATATCCACAGATTCAGCATTGACCTCCTTTATTCCGGATATGATATCTGCAGGACCGGCGATCACCACAGTAGGCGGTGTCACCACACTCTTCACTTCATATCCCTCCGCCACCTGGCCGGTGGTCTCAACCTTCAGGTCTACAGTCTTTTTGGCATACAGCTGAGCGGTGACTGTCACGGTATCCGTGGACAGCATTATATCCGGCACGATCTCGCCGTTGCTGTCCACCGGCTTCAACTTGACTTCGAAGTCCTGAGCCGTGTCAGTCAGAGAAGATGTGCTGACAACTGCAGACACGTGATCCACAGCCTGTATCTGGGACTTTGCTCCGGAAACGGTAACCGACTCGGCGGACTGTGCCACACAGTGCGGTTCATATCCGGAAGCTGCCTTTCCGTCAAAATTTACAACTACCTGCTCAGCGGCGGAGTCCGTCCTCTCCACATGGATCTTCAGTCTGGAAGGACTCACGGAGATCAGCTCTGTGGAGTAAGGCACTTTTACGCTTATATCTACATAATTGTCCCCCTCGGAGAGGGATGACATATTGACATATGCCACTATGTCGTCGCTGTCTATCTTTATGAGATCCTTGTGTTTTCCCTCAAGGACAACCCTTACATACTGTTCCTCTATGCCCGTGGCAACAAGACCGCTGTCGTTCAGACTGTCCTGATTCATGTAATCCAGTTCCACCTCGCTGTAGGTTCTCGTTATGGTCGGGTTTTCCGCGTTGATCACGTAGAGCCAGAGGCCAAAGGCGATGATGATCGACAGAGTAACCATCAGATATCGCTTCTTGTCACCCTGAAGCGCAGGTCTCTTTATCTTCAGTTTTGTCGTTACAGCTGAAGTGAGCTTCTGCTCGGTCTTGCTGTCCCCTTCACTATTTTTCGCTGCATCTGCCTCGAAATCGTTGACAGGAGCATTGGAAAAACGATCTTTATTATCCATTTTTCCTCCTTACGTTCTTTTTGAACAGATTTCTGAGCGTTCCGTCCGAACGTGAACCCTCCATTACTCCGAGATAAGCATTATACAGCGTCTTTTCCACCGACTTTATGTCAAGGAACCTGGAAAGGTGTCCCTCATGTGCCATGGAAATAATCCCGGTTTCCTCAGAGACTATCAGAGTGATGGCGTCAGACACCTCTGTGATGCCGATGCCCGCTCTGTGCCTGGTTCCCAGAGTCTGCTCCAGTTCCTTGTTTCCCGTCAGTGGAAGCACACAGCCGGCAGCGTGAACCCTGTCCTGGCGGATGATAACAGCTCCGTCATGCAGAGAAGAACCCACATAGAATATAGTTTCCAAAAGCGGGAATGAGATCCTGGAATCCACTACGGTTCCGGTCTCCGCGATATCCCCGAGAGCGATTTCCTGTTCCACCACGATGAGCGCGCCCACCTTGTTGGCGGAAAAATACGAGATTGCTTTGCTGATCTCGCTGATCGCTGCCTTTGCATTTTCCTTGTCCGTCTTCATGAATTTTCCGGGCATAAAAACCTTGCTGCGCCCCAGATATTCCAACACCCTTCTGAGTTCCGGATAAAAGATGACAAAAATAGCCATCATTCCGTACCTCAGACCGTTGGAAAGTATGAAATAAACTGTGTACAGATTCAGAGCATAAGCCACCGCCAGGGCTCCGAAGAGTACAAACAGGCCCTTGATGAGCTGCATGGCTCTGGTCCTGCTTACAAACATCATTAATTTATATATACAGAATGCCACTATGGCAATATCGATCAGGTCCAGCAGACGGATGCCCGCCAGAACGTTGAAGGATACTGAGAACATATCATGTAAAAACGTCACTGCTTTTCTCCAAATTTCATATAAAAGTGTATCAATAAATTTTACCAATTAACTCCGCTGATTTCAAGAAATTAAGAGAATGTTAATATACTCAGTTGTATTTTTGCTATTAATAATGCCCACCCGGCGAAAAATAGTATATAATTAATTAATTCGGATTTAGATTATATTAAGGAGGAACTAACAAATGGCAATCTTCAAAGGTGCTGGCGTTGCGATTGTCACGCCATTCAAAGACGGCAAGGTGGACTTTGATAATTACGGCGAACTGATCGACTGGCAGATCGAAAGCGGTACAGACGCCATCATTTCCTGCGGAACCACAGGAGAAGCTGCAACCATGACTGACGAAGAGCAGATCGAGGCAGTTGCATATGCCGTTGAGAGAACAGCTCACAGGGTTCCTGTTATCGCAGGTGCCGGAAGCAATGACACAAGACACGGAGTTAACCTTTCCAAAGAGCTGGAAAAGACAGGTGCGGACGCCCTGCTTCACGTTACTCCGTATTACAATAAATGCACGCAGAAGGGCTATATCGAACACATGAAAGCGATGGCGGAAGCCGTTGACATTCCTATCATCCTCTACTCCGTAAAGGGCAGGACAGGATTCAACATAGCTCCAAAGACCGTAGCCGAACTGGCAGAGATTCCTAACATCGTGGCGATCAAGGAGGCATCCGGAGACATCGCTCAGGTTGCTGAGATCGCACGCCTGATTCCGGAGGGTTTTGACATCTATTCCGGTGAGGACGGACTTATCACACCGATGCTCTCACTGGGTGCTGTCGGCGTTATTTCCGTACTTTCCAATGTAGCTCCAAAGGAGACACATGACATCGTTCAGCTCTATCTGGACGGCGATGTGAAGGGTTCCAGAGACCTGCAGCTGAAGGCACTCCCGCTGGTCAACGCCCTGTTCCACGAGGTAAACCCTATACCCGTAAAGGCTGCTCTTGAGATCATGGGCAAGTCCAGAGCGGAATATCGTCTCCCGATGTGCCCGCCTGAACAGGAGACCATCGATCTGCTCACCAGAGAACTCAAAGCGTTTGGCGTGCTTTAAAGCATTCCGGGGAGGAACATTATCATGATCAGAGTTATTATAAACGGTTGCAACGGACGTATGGGTCAGGTGCTCACCAGACAGATCGGAGAGCTGGAGGACATGGAAGTCGTTGCAGGTATCGACCGCGTTGCAGGTGAAGCTGCTTATCCGGTATTCACCGATGCTGCGGAGTGCGATGTGGAAGCAGACGTTCTCATCGATTTTTCTCACTTTACAGCGGTTCCCGGCATCGTGGACTTCTGTGTTTCAAAGAAGATTCCGGCAGTCATCTGCACCACTGCGCTGGATGAGGAATGCCAGAAAAAGATGGACGAAGCTTCTTCAGTTATCCCGGTTTTCCAGTCAGCGAACATGTCTCTGGGCATCAATGCTCTGGCTAAGGCGATCACGGCTATCACTCCGGTCCTGGAGGAAAATTTCAACGTGGAGATAGTGGAAACACATCACAAAAAAAAGCTGGACTCCCCTAGCGGCACGGCGATCCTCCTTGCAGACAAGGTTAAGGCGGCCGCAAAGAATGCGAAGAATTACATTTACGGACGTCACAGCAAGCACGACGAGTTTTCCATGGACAACATCGGAATTCACGCCATCCGCGGTGGTACAGTCGCAGGAGAACACACTGTGATCTACCTGGGACCGGATGAAAAGATCGAACTCAAGCACACTGCCCTCTCCAGAGATATCTTCGGCAATGGCGCCATCGCCGCTGCGAGATTCATCACCGGAAAAGAAAACGGCAGATTTTCCATGGACGATCTGGTTTAACAGTTACAATTTTCAGAAAGAACAAAGGCGAAGCCATCCCTTTCGGGGAAGCTTCGCCTTTTATTATTGCTTTTATCCGCCCGAGGGAACTTAGAGTCCCATGGCGCCTCTGATGGCAGCCAGCAGCTCGTCGTATTCCTCGTAGGCAGGAATGTCCGGATGAGCAGCCTTGATAGCGTCTGTGCTCTTGAACAGGAAGCCGGCCTTGCTCGCCTGGATCATTCCCAGATCGTTGAGGCTGTCGCCTGCAGCGATGGTATCAAAACCGATGGACTGTAATCCTCTTACCGTAGTGAGCTTTGTGTTGTCAGGAACTCTCAGCTTGTAGCCGGTGATCATGCCGTCTCCGTCCACGTCCAGAGAGTGGCAGAAGATCGTAGGCCAGCCCAGTTTTCTCATGAGAGGAGTGGTGAACTCCTGATATGTGTCACTGAGAATGATAACCTGAGAGAATGATCTGAGCTCGTCCAGGAATTCCTTTGCTCCCGGCATCGGATCCATTCCCTCGATTACGTCCTGTATCTCCTTAAGGCCGTAGCCGTGTTCCCTGAGGATGTTGATCCTGTAGTCCATGAGCTTTCCGTAGTCCGGTTCGTCTCTGGTGGTTCTCTTCAGTTCCGGAATGCCTGTTGCTTCAGCAAATGCGATCCAGATTTCAGGTACGAGTACGCCCTCCATATCAAGGCATGTAATAAACATAATGATCTTTTCTCCTTAAAAAAATATAATAGCGTTATAAAAATATGTTGCGTTGAATCGCAATATAGAGAACATTATACCTCAATTGAAAAAAAAAGAAACATTATTCTCTCAATATTTCAATTTCGGCAGAAACCAAAAACGGACCCGCCTGAAATAACCGGCGGATCCGAAACTTTTATAATATGTATTTGTGGTTCACATGACCGCAAGAGCGCCCGGAAACAGGATCCTATGCGTTCTTCAGCATGCCTGCGAACTTTTCGAACACGTCCGCTATCTTGATATTCTGAGGACAGACCGCCTCACAGGCTCTGCATGCGATACATGCGTCAGGATGTTTTTCAACAGGCATTGCCTGAAGAGCCATTGGCGCGATGAACCCGCCTCCCGTGAGGGAATGTTCATTGTAGAGATCCAGCAGCCTCGGAATATCCAGTTCCTGAGGGCAGTAGCTGGTGCAGTATCTGCATGCCGTGCACGGAACAGTACCCACTGTGGCCATCTCCGAGGCGATCGCCAGAAGTTCTTTCATTTCCGCATCGTCAAGTTTCTTCTCTTCTTCAAAAGTCTGAATATTCTGGACCATCTGGTCGAAGCTGGACATGCCGGAGAGGACCGTGAGAATGTTCGGAACAGACTGAATGAACCTGAATGCCCATTCTCTCATGTCCGCCTCAGGCCTCAGCGCCTTGAGTCTCGCCTCGAATTCCGGTGTCTGAGTGCAGAGCTTTCCGCCCCGGAGAGGTTCCATTACCACCACAGGGATGCCCATGCCCTCCAGAAGCTTCAGACATTTGCCCGCATGCTGGAACTCCCAGTCCAGGTAGTTGAGCTGAAGCTGTCCGAATTCCATATAAGGCCCGTAGACTTTCAGAAATGCCTCCAGAGTCTCGTACTCACCGTGGAAGGAAAAGCCCAGATGTACTATTCGGCCTTTCTCCTTCTGCTGGCGGAAATACGACAGAGTCTTACCCTGAGGATCCAGATACTTATCTATGTTGAGCTCGCAGACATTGTGCATCAGATAGAAATCCACATGATCCATCTGAAGTCTCCTGAGCTGTTCCTCGAATATTTCCTCCTCCTTTCCAAAGTAGGAAATATCGTAACCCGGAAATTTAGTGGCTACATAAAAGCTTTCCCTTGGGTAGTTCTTCAATATCTCGCCCATTACCGCCTCGGATCTGCCATTGTGGTAACCGTAGGCAGTGTCAAAATAATTTATGCCGTGCTGGAACGCATACTGCGTCATCCTTGCAGTCTGCTCTATGTCAATATCGGACTCCCTGCCGTTTATCACAGGAAGTCTCATGCAGCCCATGCCCAGCTGCGAAATTTTCTTTCCCTTAAAATCGGTGTAGATCATGCGTCTCTCCTTTCTGTCAATATCTGCTTCACCGCATCCATCACCAGATCGGATGCGCTTTCAAAGTTCCTGTTTCCTTCTGCAAATCCCTCTTCAGGACCGTCGGAAACCGCCTTCAGTATGAGCACCGGGATGCGGTTTCTGAGACATGTAAGCGCTACTCCCGCAGCTTCCATATCGCATACTGAAGCCATAAATTTTCTGTTGAGCTCCGCCTTGCCTGCTCCGGAATCCACAAACTTGTCACCGGAGGCGCAGGTTCCGGTGAGAGCATCCGGAAAGAGCTTCTCAGCCGCTCTGACGAGCCCATCCGTCACAGGGATATACGGCCCCGGCAGGAAAGGATAACATCCCTGACCTGCACCGCCCGCCTTGCTTGAATCATAATCATAATGCACAACATTGTCAACTATGATAATCTTCCCGGGTTCATATTCTCCGGAAAGGCCACCTGCAACGCCAGCGTTTATTACGATATCCACCGAAGCCTCGCTGATGAGAGCCTGGCATCCCGCAGCGGCTGCTATCTCACCGGCACATCCTGTGATGACAAAGATTTCCAGATCTCCCTGCCTGTAAACATATACGCGAAATCCACCCATCCGCTTCTTTTCCTCAGTTTCGCCGAAGGTCCTGCGCACCGCGCCGGTCTCGACAGCGACAACAATTCCCGCTCTCATGGTGACCTCCTATAATAAACCGGCCCGCGAGAGCGCTCTCCCGCAGGCCGTTGATATTAGTCAGTTATTACTGCATTCCGCCTCATCTGCAGAACAGGTCTACAGATCCGTTCCCGTCAGAAGCTTGTACGCTTCCTTATACTTTGCAATGGTCTTGTCGATGACATCCTGAGGAAGATCGTAATCACTGTCAGGATTTGCCTTCAGCCAGTTGCGAACGAACTGCTTGTCAAAGGAAGGCTGATCGTGACCCGGTTCATAACCTTCAACCGGCCAGAATCTGCTGCTGTCCGGAGTGAGCATCTCATCACCGATGATAACTTCACCCTCTTCGTTGATCCCGAATTCAAACTTCGTGTCTGCGATGATGATGCCGCGGCTCAGAGCATAATCTGCGCACTTCTTGTAGAGTGCCAGTGTATAATCTCTGATCTTTGTGGCATATTCCTCACCGTGTCCCGGGAATGCCTTTTCCAGAACTTCGATGCTCTTTTCATAGCTGATATTCTCGTCGTGATCACCGATCTCCGCCTTTGTGCTCGGAGTGTATATCGGCTCAGGAAGCTTGTCACATTCCCTGAGACCTTCAGGAAGGCTGATGCCGCAAACTGTGCCGTCCTGCTGATAGCTCTTCCAGCCGCTGCCGGTGATGTAACCCCTCACGATGCACTCCACCGGGATCATCTCCAGCTTCTTGCAGAGCATGCTGTTTCCGGTGAACTGAGGCTGTCTGAAGAACTCAGGCATGTCGCTGTTGTCTACACTGATCATGTGATTCTTTACGATATCCTTCGTGAGATCGAACCAGAATCTGGACATCTGCGTGAGCACCGTACCCTTTTTCTCCACCTTGTTCTTGAGAATGACATCAAATGCAGAGATCCTGTCGGTAGCTACCATGATAAGGCTGTCGCCGTTATCGTAGATCTCACGTACCTTGCCCTCTTTGATCGGTTTGTATTCAGTCATCTTAACCTCCTGTGTATTCTGCTTTTAACTTAACAACTTATTATATTCCAAATCACTATGTCTGTCAGCCTGACACCTGAATTTAATTTAGTATTTTTAAGATAAACTTAAAAAACGCATCCGCCGGGTTGTGATTATAATAATAATGTCAATTGACAGAAATAATGAACGGAGCACTGCAACCAATGACGAAACAAGAAAAGGAAAAACACATAACCCGAACGCGCAACCGGCTCATGACCGGTTTTCTGATTTCATCCACCATTCTGATGTTCATCGTGGGTTTTCAGCTGAAAATGCATATCGAGGGTGTCCCGGATGGCGGATGGTCCACGGAATATATGGGTTTTGAGCCCTACGCGGACACTATAGAACGCAATGATGATTTCTGGGAAGGAAGTCCCGAGATCACCCCCGATCTGCTGGATCCGAATCCCTATTCCAGACCTCAGACCGAGCTCAAGCAGATAAACGGCATAGTCATCCACTACACCGCAAACCCCGGAGCCACAGCAAAGCAGAATCGGGACTATTTCAACAACCTTCAGAACGGGAGAGGCACCAAGGCTTCCAGTCACTTCATCATAGGTCTGGACGGAGAGATCATCCAGTGCGTGCCCCTCAGAGAAGTGGCCTATGCCTCCAATGACAGGAATTACGACACCATATCCATAGAAGTATGCCACGAGGACGAAACGGGCAAGTTCAACCGGGCAAGCTACGATTCACTGGTGAGACTCACAGGCTGGCTTTGTAAGGCTTTCCGCATCCCTCCGGATAACATGCTGCGCCACTACGACGTGACCGGAAAGCTGTGCCCGAAATACTACGTAGAACACTCTCAGGCCTGGGATCAGCTGAAAGCGGATATAAAATTCCAGTATGAAGTATTGTCTCAGATATAAATTTCATTGAAAAACGCAAATATTGTTACGATTTATTATATAATAATCTCAGACCGGACATTTCAATGAAAAGTCCGCAAGAACAGATTAAGGAGAATAACAACAATGAGCGAAAAGAAAATGGAGCCGTCCATCGACCAGTGGATCAGAGAGGCCAAGACCACTCCGGAGGGCAAAAAAGTGGGCATGTTCCTCTGTCACAACGGTATCGTGAGAGAAACCGCAAGGTCAATGGTCCGGGAAGGGGACGAAAACGCGAAGCCTGTAACAGCGCTGAACTTTTCTTTTGACCAGGAGAAAGTCAACCTCGCTATTCGCGAAGCATACGAGCTGGAGGGAATATATTACATCAGAGTCTGGCTCAACGAAGGTCATCTGGAGCTGGGAGACAGCATCATGTACGTGCTTATAGGCGGAGACATCCGGCCTCACGTCATCGATGCACTGCAATTCCTGGTGGGCAGGATCAAATCAGAATGTGTGACCGAGGACGAGATCTACCGGCAGTAATATCATTAATCGAAAATAAAGAGACGAAGTCAGAATGTGCCGGCCTCAGAGTTGAGACCGTAAGATCCGCAATAGCAGCAGGCACACAATGCTTCGTCTTTTTAGTACCATAACAGTGTAGCTGACAGAGAATAATCTCTGCAGCTGCCCTTGTTTTATCAAAATGCAAAAGAAAAAACCGAGCCACCGATTGATGACCCGGTTCTTATGATTGGTGCACGTGAGAAGATTCGAACTTCCACGATGTTACTCACACGGACCTGAACCGTGCGCGTCTGCCAATTCCGCCACACGTGCAAGCGCTTTACTGAAAAGCACTCATTTATAATAACGCAGCACAGGTGGGGTGTCAACAGTATTTTTACATTTTTTATAGATATTTTTTCCATCCCCGTTACCCGGGGCAAAGCGATCCGCACCCCTGAAGGGATCCGGACTACCTGTTCCGCCAGCAAGCCGGACTGAGCAGAACCAGTATCGGGAATATTTCAAGTCTTCCCGCGAGCATATCTATCATCAGAACGATCTTGGAAAACGGTGAGAAGAAGGAAAAATTGCAAGCAGGTCCCACCTGGGACAGACCCGGTCCCACGTTGCTGAGTGTCGCAGCCACCGCGGTGAGATCCGTTGTAATGTCGCTGCAGTCAATGCTGATGGCGATCGCCGAAATCATGAAGACGGCAAAATACGCAGCTATAAATCCGTTGGTGGCTCTGAGCACCTCGGGCTTCAGCGACCGTCCGTCCAGCTTCACCTTCCTCACAGCTCTCGGGTGTATTACCATCTTCGTCTCGTTCCACAGCGACTTCACCAGTATCACGATCCTGGACATCTTTATGCCGCCCGCGGTGCTCCCTGCGCAGGCGCCCGTAAACATCAGCACCACCAGGATCATCCTGGCAGGCACGGGCCACAGATCGTAGTCCACCGTGGCGAACCCGGTGGTGGTCATTACCGATGCCACCTGAAAGAGCGCCTGCTGAGCAGCCTCCGCCGCCGAGCCGGCACGCTCCGCGATGCTCACAGCCACCAGCGCCACAGCTCCCAGAAGACTGATCAGGAACCAGCGCACCTCCTCCATTCTGAAGGCGTCCCGGAATCTCCTGCTCCGGAGATAAAAATATGCCGTGAAGTTCACGCCGCAGATTATCATGAACATTGCCACGATGTTCTGCTGCAGCACTGTGTATCCTCCGCAGGAATCATTGCGGACGCCAAAACCGCCGGTACCCACAGATCCGAAGCTGATGCAGAACGCGTCCAGGACCTCCATGCCGGTGGCCAGGAGGATCAGGATTTCCGCCACCGTGATCCCGGTGTATATCATATAGAGTATCTTTGCAGTATCCTTCACGTGGGGAACCAGACGTTCCACTGAAGGACCGGGGCTCTCCGCCTTCATGAGGTTCATGTCAGATCCTCCTATGAGCGGCAGCAGCGCCATCATGAAAACGAAAACTCCCATGCCGCCGATCCAGTGGGTGAAACTCCTCCAGAACAGTCCGGAAGCGGACAGCGCCTCCACGTCGTTCAGTATGCTGGCTCCGGTGGTTGTAAAACCCGAGATGGTCTCAAAGGCAGCGTCCATATAGTTGGGAATGTCTCCCGTTATCACGAAGGGCAGTGCTCCCAGAAGACTGATCACGATCCAGGACAAGCCCACGCTGACATAGCCTTCCCGGGGAAAGAGTCTTCCCTGTGGTTTTTTCCGGCTCATGAGGAAGCCTCCCCCAAAGCACAGTGCCGCAACCAGCAGGTATGCCCAGGGGCGGGATTCCCTGCAGATCAGGCTGACCATGAAGGGCAGCAGCAGGAACAGGCCTTCGAAGCGCATGACCCACCCCACTATGAATAGTATTATGCTCCTGTTCACTTGACTCACCTCTTGAGAATATCGGCTACGTCACCGATCCCGTGCCCGGCGGAAACGATCACCACAAAATCTCCCGGCTCCAGTGTATCTGTTCCGGAAGGGATTATGGTCTTTCCCTCTCTGGAAATGCTGCAGATCAGAGTATCCTTCCTGAGTTTCATATCCTTCAACATGATCCCCGTCACCGGCGAATTCTCCTTGATGTAGAATTCCAGTGCCTCCGCACGTCCGCCCTCCAGCTTGTAGAGATTTTCAACCTCGCTGTCGAGAGATTCGTCCATGGATCTTACGAACTGTTCGATATAATCCGCTGTAATCTCCTGGGGATTGATAATGCTGTCCAGTTCCATTCCTCTGATGATATTCTCAAATATCATTCTGCTGACCTTGGTCGCGACCTTGCAATCAGCCTTTTCCTTTACGTACTTTGACAGAAGGATATTTTCCTCGTCCATGCCTGTGATGGCCGCAAATCCGTGATAATGCGCTATTCCCTCCTGTTCGAGAAGTTCCTCGTCTGTCACATCTCCAAGGATAATGTTCGCCTTGGGGAAGGCGTCACTGAGCTCGTCGCATTTCACCGGATCCTTTTCTATTATCGTCACCGATATGCCCGTCTGCATGAGTTCGCGAGTCAGATAATATCCCGTGCGGCTTCCGCCTCCCGCGATCATGGCATTCCTCACCCGTCCGGCAGTCACCCCGGCCTTTGCCAGGAAATCTGCCAGATCCGGTCTCTTTCCAAGAATGCCTACCACGTCGCCTTCACGGAATACCAGAGTTCCGTCCGGCACTGTCATTTCGTCGCCCCTCATGACTGTGCACACCAGGATATTGTCATTCATATCGGTCCTGACTCTGAGTATAGATTCCCCGTCAAGCACCGACCCGCTCTTAACTGTGAAGTGCACCAGTTCCACCTCGCTTCGGGTAAAGCGTTCTATGCGGCGGGCAGTGGGAAACTGAAACAGTCCTGCGATTTCCTTTGCCGCAGCCAGTTCCGGGTTCACTATCATCGCCAGGCCGAATTCTCTCTTTATATATTCGTTCTCATTGGTATACAGCGGATCCCTGACCCTTGCTATCGTCCGGCATCCCCCTGCCCGCCTGGCGATCATGCAGGCCAGCAGATTCTTCTCATCAGATCCGGTTACCGCGATCATAAGATCCGCGTCCATTATTCCCGCTTCCATCTGAGTCTCATGACTTACAGCATTGCCCGCCAGACCTGAAACATCATAGCTGTCTGTGACACGTTCTATCCTCTCTTCTCTTATATCTATTACCGTGACGTCATGTCCTGCAGTGCTGAGTCTCCCCGCCAGCGTCATACCTACTTTGCCGCATCCGGCTATAATGATAAACATATCCGCCTCATCTCCTTTTGTCTGACTGATTATAGCAGATGAACCAGTAATGTGCTACAATCTTTGTATGTTTTAAGGAGGAGTTCTAATGAATATCATCGTCGTAGGTGCCGGAAAGGTGGGCTACACTCTGGCGGAGCAGCTGTCCACGGAGAACCACCAGGTCACCATTATTGATAAGAATCCCGACAAGGTGGAATATGCTTCCAGTGAACTGGATGTGCTGGGCGTCACCGGCAACGGAGCAGCCCTGTCTTCACTTCAGGAAGCCGGAGCGGAACACGCCGACCTTCTCATAGCAGCGACCAGTGCGGACGAGATAAACCTCCTTGCCTGCCTGGTGGGAAAAAAGGCCGGCATTACAAACACCATTGCCAGGGTGAGGAATCCGGAATACGTGAACATTCTCTCTCTGGTCCGGGAAGATCTGGGGCTTTCCCTTTCCATAAATCCGGAATACGCTTCCGCTATGGAAATGGCCAGGGTCCTGAAATTTCCTTCCATGATCGAGGTCGATACCTTTGCAAAGGGCAAAGTGCAGCTTCTTCAGTTCGACGTTGCCGAGGACAGTCCTCTGGCAGGCTTAAGCCTGATCGAAATGTCGAAGATACAGGATGACGTTCTGGTTGTGGTAGTGGAACGGGGCGACCAGGTTTTCATACCTTCCGGTGAGTTCGTCCTGCAGCCCGGTGACAGGATCGGGATCATCGGCGGCGACGACAGAGAGATGCTCTTCTTCAACAAGATCGGCATCAACTCCAACAGCATCCGGAGCATCATGATAGTGGGAGGCGGCAGGATAGCCTACTACTTATCGAAACAGCTCATCCCTTCCGGAGTTTCCGTCAAGATAATAGAGCACGATTACGAGCGCTGTCAGCTGCTGGCGGAACTGCTGCCGGAGGCTGATATCATTTTTGGTGACGGAAGCGACCAGCAGCTCCTGATAGACGAGGGGGCAGAGTCCGTGGACGCATTTGCGGCTCTTACAGGACTCGATGAAGAAAACATCATGCTGAGCCTCTATGTAGGCAAGATCTCATCCGCAAAGCTGCTTACGAAGATTACGAGAAACCCGTTCACAAATGTCCTGGCCACTCTGAACCTTGGGAGCATCTTCTATCCGAGACAGATCGCATCAGAGTACACACTCAGGTATGTCCGCGCGCTCCAGAACTCCTACGGCTCCAACGTGGAAACCCTCTACAAGCTGATCAGTGACAGAGTGGAAGCTCTGGAATTCGTGGTTGGCGAAGACTGCAAGATCGTCAACATTCCTCTCCACAAGCTAAAGACCAGGAAAAACCTGCTTATCGGGAGCATCAACCGGGACGGTGTCATCATTACTCCAAAGGGGAACGACGTGCTCCTCCCTCATGATACGGTGATAGTGATAACCACCCACACCGGTCTCAGCAGGCTGGAGGAGATCACAGAATGAATTATCGCATAGTATTCAACAACATCGGGAAGCTGATGATCGTGGAAGGCGCCGTGATGTTCGTGCCGCTGTTCACGGCAATCCTCTACAGAGAATGGATCTACGCGGTCTCATTTCTGATCGCCATCGCCGTCTCCGTTGCGGCGGGCATCCTGATGAACCTCATAAAATTCGGCACCCGTGACATCCGCATCATGGACGGCTTCATGATAGTGGCACTGTCATGGATATTCATGAGTCTGACGGGAGCGATACCCTTTTTCATTTCCGGAGACATACCAAACTACGGAAATGCGGTATTTGAAACAATTTCCGGCCTGACCACCACCGGTGCCACCATAGTGCCCCACATAGAAGCTATGGGCTACTCCACACTTCTCTGGCGGAGCATGACCAACTGGCTCGGCGGCATGGGAATGCTGGTATTTATGCTGGCAGTAATCCCGCTGAAGAAGAACGAAAATTCTCTCTTCATATTCAAAGCCGAGAGTTCCGGCCCCGACGTGACGAAGATCGTTCCCAGCATGAGAGAATCGGCCAAGATCCTCTACGGCATCTATATCATCCTCACTCTGCTGGAAGTGATATTCCTGGCGATAGGAGGTATGCCGATCTTTGACAGCATATGCCACGCCCTGTCCACGGGAGGCACCGGCGGCTTCAGCATAAAAGATCAGAGCATCGGGTATTACAACAGCACATATATCACAGTGGTGATCGGGATCTTCATGATCCTCTTTGCCATAAACTACGCGTACTACTTCCTGATCTTCACCGGAAAGGTACGTGATGTTCTGAAGAGCACGGAACTCAGGATCTTCGTGGGACTGCTGGTCTTCTCCATCGTGACGATCACCTTTGTCATACGCAGATTCTATCCGAGCCTCAAGGACGCAGCTCTGAACGCCTTCTTCAACACCGCAGCCATGATCACGTCCACAGGCTTCG
>JAIKWW010000130.1 GCA_024684465.1 Clostridia bacterium
TATCAAAGAGATGGACGCAGAGCTCACAGACAAAAAGGAAGAGCTCGCCGGTGCTCAGAAGGACAACAAAAAGTACAAAGACTCTATGCTCCTCGTGTACAAGAGTCTCTCCGGTGATGACCTGTCATCTGAGGTCGATACCGTGGACGGTGTAATCGGTGCTGTCCAGGGTAAAGCTGCACAGACCGCTGCAGATCTTAAAGATTCCCAGCAGCAGAACAAGGTAAACAATTACAAGATTGAGAACCGTTCCCTGGTGCTTGAGGACATCAACACCCTCATTGCCGGTGGTGAAGCAACAGCAGTTGACAGCAAGATCACCGCCCTTACCGCATATGCGGATGATGAGGAGGCTCCTTATGAGAGCAAACTTCTTGCAGCTGAACAGCTCACCGATCTAAAGCAGCTCAAAAATGAGTGCATCGATCCTGTTGTCGCTGCCATGAAGACTCTCGCAGATACAAAGGGGAATCTTGCAGATAAACAGGCAGAACTTTCACAAGCACAGCATGACATTTCCGATCTCACGAGCAAGATCATCTCCCTTAACGGTATCGCTGATTCCATGAAGCTTACCATCGAAAACAATGAAAAGCTGATAGCATCTTTAAAGAAATCCGGTGAAAAGCTCGCTGTAAGCAATGAGAAACAGTCACAGACCATCTCTAACCTGGAAGGCAACATCGAGACCCTTGAGAGTCTCAGTGCGACTCAGTCTGAACAGATCGCATCACTTAACGGTACGATTTCTGAACAGCAGGAAAAAATTGATGACGGTACGGCAACTATAAGCGAACTCACTGAGGCTGTAACAACAGCAAATGCGAAGATCGCTGAGCTGACAGCTACAAACAATGAGCTGGTTGCAAAGATCGCAGAAACTTCAGAGTACGTTGATTCACTCAGAACAGAAAACGATTCTCAGAAGACTATCATAGACAGCATGAGGGCTGATATTGAAAGCCTTGGTGCAGATAACTCTTCCCTGCTTGAAAGTGTTAAATCCTTAAAGGAACAGCTCGCCGCAAGCGAAACTGCAGCAGGTACTCTTAAGGAAAGCCTTGCGGAAGCTCAGGCTCTCCTTGACCAGGTAAAGACAACAAATGACGAGCAGGCTACTCAGATAGCTTCTCTTACTGAAACTGTTGATCAGTATAAGAACGTCCTCGATGTTGCAAACACTCTGCTCGGACTGTCTCTTACAAACACGAGCGCAAAGGAAGATATCGAGACTGCATTAAAAAGTTACGTCGCACAGGCTATCAAAGATGCTGATGCTGCAGTAAACAAAGACAGTGAGACTTATAAGAAGGGCTACAATGACGGCCTGGCTGCTGGTAAGTCCTCTTCTTCTGGTTCTTCCAGATCTTCCGGCGGTAGGGATTCTTCAAGATCAGGTGAATTAAGAGAACAGATTTCAGCTCTCACTGCAAGCAATGAAAAGCTGACAGCTGAGAACAAATCTTTGACATCAGAAAATGCAAGGCTGAAAAGCGATGTAGAATCTCTTACGAATATCAACCTCAGTCTTCAGTCTTCAAATAGCACACTTATGAACAAGTGCAGCGAACTGGAATCATCAAATGAACAGTATGCGAAGTACACGAATGATCTGAAGACAGCAAATACTCTGCTGGAAGAGAAAGCAAATCAGTCTTCAAACAAGAACGCGCAGGCACAGGCAAATTCGGCAGCCCCTGCTCCAACGCACACAGCAACTGCAAACAAATCTTCGGCAAGTACAGCTCCGAAGAGCACATACACTGCAAGCAAGCCTTCAACAGCAAGCACCGCTCAGACAACAACGGTTAAAGCAGCCACAAAAGCAGCTGCAAAAGCTCCAACAAATGGTGGTGCAACCATAACCACTGCATCCGCAAAGAACTCACCAAAGGTGATCGCAGGAACAAACCTTACTTCAGATGCAACAATGTCACTTGGAACAGTTCTTCAGAGATATCTGCCTACAGACTTCTCCAAGGATAAGAGTCAGAGGGCTAACGTAACAGTCAACAAGCTCAGTGACAGCAACAGGATCAAGATCACTACAAACGCTATGTCATCGAAGGACAGCAGTGATGAAGAGCTTAACAATGCTTATAAGATGACAAACTACTATGCAAATAACCTCAAGCAGCTTGGCCAGCTCGGATCTGAAAAACTCGTCAAAGTTGCTGGAGATGCAAATGCAAAAGTAGTATTTGATGTTGTAGCATCCGAAAACCTGATCGCAAGTAATGAACAGCTCGAAGCAGTAAAGAACGGCGAACTCGCAAGTCTGACCATTAAATCGGACAGCTTCGAGGACGGTGACCTGTACTTTGCAATCCACCAGAGTGAAAACAGAAGTGGTATCTACGATGTGCTCCTTGTACAGCCAAAGGATGGCTCAATGACTATGGAGCTTCCGGATCTCTCACCTGTTACACTGGTCAAGGTATCTGTTTCATCTGATGATTCAGCAGCAGGTGCTGCAACGATCAATGACAGGGATTCAAATGCAGCGTCCGACGGTTCAGCCGGAGCATTTGGAATCTTCAAGTACATACTGCTTGTTGGAATACTTGCTCTGGTGGTCTTCATGACCATCAAGATCAGAAAGTGGAGAAAGAATTCCGTGGTCTCTGCTCAGCAGCAGTAATGTAGTATCATACTAATTGAATTCCCACTCAATCAAATCAACTTACAGAAATAACCCCTCGGTCTATAATTGGCTTAGGGGTTATTTCAAGCTTATGAATAACTATATCTATTACCTCTTGCCACGGATATAGCTGTATGTTTAGATAGAGATAACCATGGAAAATGATTATCTTTTATACTGACAAAGTAGGTGCTTGATGGATAGGAAAACAGAAGATGCTATAGCTATATATGCAACGACAGTATTGCCAGTAATTGCGGTAATATACTTATGGATTAGATATATGTAGCTATAATTTAAAAAGGGTATTCTAAAGCTTTTTAAGCCTTAGAATATCCTTTTTCTTCTGGGAGCTTATCATTTTGATCTTAAAATAACTCTAAATCACAAAGCTGTGGGATGATCTTACAATTTCTCGTATATCCTCAAATTCATCTTGATATTGCAGCATCAGCTCGATTTTCTTATTCAGACCGGATTGTTTCGTCCCGATAATGTCTCCAGGACCTCTTAATTCCAGGTCTCTCTTTGCTATTTCAAATCCGTCATTGGTGTCCACAAGAGCCTGTAGCCTTGCCGTACCTGTCTCGCTCGGATTTATACTATCCAATACACAGAAGCTTTGAAGACTGCTTCTTCCTACTCTTCCCCGGAGCTGGTGAAGTGTTGAGAGTCCGAACCTTTCAGCATTGGTGATTATCATAAGAGTTGCCTCCGGGACATTTACTCCAACCTCGATTACCGTGGTCGATATGAGTACATCCAGCCGACCTTCCTTAAAGTCGTTTATAATCTGTTCAGCTTGCTCTTTCTTGTCCCTTCCGGTAAGGGTTCCGATTTTTACCCCATACGGTTCCAGCACTCTTCTAAACTCTTCATTCACTTCTTCTATCGATCGTATGTTCTCAGCTTCTTCATTATCTTCAATTGCTGCACACACCACGTAGGCCCTGTGACCGTTTCTGACCTCTTTTAACAGAAAACCGAACATCTTCCTCCTGTCTGTCGAAAGACCCGTTATAACGGATTTCCTGCCCTTTGGGAGCGTCTTAATAGTATGCAGTTGTACCTGCTCACCGTAAACAACCTGTGCAAGTGATCTTGGAATCGGTGTTGCAGACATTGAAATATAGTGAACACCCATGCTCGCTTTTTCAAGCAACTTTTCTCTCTGCTCTACTCCAAATCTCTGCTCCTCATCTACGACCACCAGGGCAAGGTTGTCAAACTCAACGTCTTTGCCAATAACAGACTGTGTTCCAACTATGAGATACGTGCTCCCATCCTTAATCGATTTGAGAATCTTCTTTTTCTCTGAAGCTTTTAAAGAGCTGTCCAAGTAAACTGCATTCATTTCAAACTTGTCTGCATATCCTTTAAGTTCCTCATAGTGCTGCTTTGCAAGAACCTGCGTAGGAGCCATTAAAACCGCCTGGTATCCAGCTTCTGCGAACATCAGCATTATTATAAATGCCACAATACTCTTACCGCATCCTACATCGCCCTGTACGAGGGCATTTATCCTGTTATGTGCTTTCTGGTGATTGAGGATGTCTGTTATAACCTTTGCCTGATCATCCGTTAATTTGAAGCTGAGAGAATCAACGATCTTGTTGAGGAATCCCACATTGCTTGCCGCAAACGGACTTGACGGCATAAGACTGTCTTCAGCGTTAATGCTCTCTTCAGCAAAGTCGATAAGGTCATTAAAATCAAGCCGCTTTCTTGCTTCTTCCGTCTCTTCTATAGTCTTTGGAAAATGCAATTTCTCATAAGTTTCCTTCATGGAGTCGAGCTTATACTTTTCTATTATTTCTTCCGGGTAAATATCCTCTGTTGCAGCATTGATTTCAAGTGCTGCATGGATTTTTCCTTCAAGGTACTCGTTTGACATGCCACGAATCTTACTGTACACAGGAAGAATTTTGGGTGTACCCTTCGATGTAGGATCGAATACATCTGGCGCACTTATGCTGTACCCGTATACCGGATCATGCTTTACTTTGCCGGCTATAAACACATCACTCCCTGTCAGACTCTTAATCCTGCTCTCAAGCCAGAATGAATTGAACCAGGTTACTTTAATCTCTTCTTTGGTGGATTCTTCCTCGCATGTTGCAGTGATTATGAACATCTTTCGGTTATATGTTTTAACGCTGACAACTTTGGCTATTATACAGGACATCTCTGTTTCCGGAAGGATTCCGGTAATCTTGGAATAGTCTTTATACCGTATCGGTTTGAATTTAAGCAGATCTTCAACAGACTCTATGCCTTTGTTTTTAAACTGCTTTTCTTTTGCTGCCGTTACTTCGATTGTAGATAGATTTGTCATATTATCGATTATCCTACTATGTCATTAATATTCTTTCATTATTTCATCGTTTAACTCATACGTTTTTCTGTTCTTCGATATACTTCTTAGCCGCTTCCAGTGATACAGATCCAACAGAAGTAATAAAACAACTTCGTGTCCATATATTAGGCAACCTTGATTTAAGATGTGGAAATTCCTTCCCCAAGATGGACGCTGATTCCCTTTTTATAACTTTTACGCATTGCATGATACCGTATTTTGGATTGCAGTCAATGAGAAGATGCACATAATCCGGCATGATTTCCAGATCTGTTATCTCGAAATTATGCCTTGCAGCAGTTTCCTGGAATACCGATTTCAGTCTTTCATCAATACCATCATTGAGAACTTTCCGACGGTATTTCGGGCAGAAAATTACGTGATACTTACAGTTGTAAACTATATGCTCTGATGTGTGATATTTACTATTGTTTCTAAATTTTATCATATTAGAATTATACCATGTTTTCTAATCAAAAACAACTGTTCTTTATTTTAAAAAAGCCGCTGAGTGTTTCACTGCCATCCGCAAACAAACGGTGGAGTGAAACTCAACGGCTTCCTCATCAGATTAACCTCCGGTTATACTTTTGGTCTTAAACCGATTCTGTATAATCGCAAAATCGACGTATAAACTATGGTCGCAGTCAAAGGGACTGCTCGGCAAAAAACTTTCTCAAAGTCACAAATAGCCAATTTGGCTTATGCATTCTTTTATTTAGAGCCCTCATCCTTATGCCTGATAATAGACTCAACATATCCAATTTCTTCATCCGTGAGTTCAATTAACTGATAAAGTTGCTCACTCAGATTCTCAGAGAAATCAATCAGTTCATTGTCTGCTGTATAATCCAAGAGATCCGGTACCTTCTTGGCAAGTGACGTGAGCGATTCATCTGTCATCAGGAACATGAAACGAATCAAAGGCGTTTTGCAATAGTTGAAGAAATTAACGGCCTCTTCCTTAGTTTTAAAAGAGCCAAGAGCAACTCGTGATCTTCCAAAAGCAGAGTGATTATCTATAACTTCAATCTGATTGCTTCGTTTCTGCCCTCCCGCATTGGCACTAGACACAACAACCTGCCATTCTCCTATCAGTTCAGCATTGCGCTGAATCACTTCTTTTGACGCGATAAACCAAGTTGTTTTCCCAGCTTTTCCTGCTTTATCATTTACGAAAAGCTTGATTTCCTTCGTAAAATCGACGCTTTCATCTTTGGAATAAGGGCGAACCTTTTCAGGATTTTCTTCAACAAAACTGCTTTCAATCCCGAACAAGGATCTCGGCAATATTCGATCATGAATATAGGTCAATTCATGGTTTGATACAAACTTGATTACTTTGTTTACGATATTTCCGTCTTTAGGATTGAGTGAAATTAATTCTTCTCCAGGACAATTCATCTCAATGGTCATCGACACACCATTTTTCCGGTATATATATAAAAAACCAGGGTTAGTTTTCCTAACATTTTTATAAACGATGGATATTCCATCGGCAATGGCGACATCCTTAAATATATCCTGAGAATCCGGGTAGAAAATAATCTTTTCCAGCCTCGGATCATTTATTTGGTCAAGTCCAAATTTTGCCATTCCCTTTCCAGAACGATGCATCCATCTTGCTCCAGGGTAAATCAATGAAACCGATCCTGAAGCTATAGAATCAGCCCCCATCTGGAAATAATGAAAAATATTTTTTCGGCTTGCCTGACCATTGGTAGCAGATTGTTGTTTTGCCGTTTCCTCTTGATAAGGCGGATTGCCCACTACGGCGTCAAAGATCATAGTTCTCACTTCCTTTTTCCAGTAACTGCCTTTTAACACTCGCTTCTGGAATTTCTCCGGTTTGTGAATTAGCATACTAACCAAGTCTTCAAAATAATGAGCATTAACCGGAGTATCGCTAAAGCCTCGAAGCGTTCGCATTGTGATTGACTTTGCCATCGGAGTTTTGCAAATCACAAACACGTTGTTCTTTATTGTGTCATCCCAAATAAGCTGACAATCTTGAGGTTCCAAGTCATCATCACTCATACCTTCTATCTTTTGTTTATAAAAGCTGTAAGCTATGTACAACGGATACAAACCGGTTTTTGAGTTTATTTCGAGTACGTTGCCATCTTCACGGAATATTTCTGTTGTGGCATTTTGGTTAACGAACCTTGGCTCGTCTAGACGTTTATGTTCCTCGTTAGTATCTTCTTCATAGTTATCATTAAAGAAACACCAACCTCCAATAGTGTCTGACATATGCAGATTTACGATTCGCCATGGTGTTAGCACAGTTTCCTTATCTGGATTCTTAAAGTGACGGAAGATTTCAGCAATTTGCTGTACTCGTCTTGTAGGAGTTTCCTTATCCGCTGCCGCAGACAGCTTACGTATTCTTTTCCCCGCCGCGATAAAGATGTCTCTATCGTAATACTTCGTAAAGTCTGCAAAAATTGCTTTCGTCACCCCAGCAGGCATAAATTCTTCCCATGACTTTTCATCTACGATTTCAACAAAACGATCAATATCGATATCCTCATCAATCGGAACGTCTGCTCCATAGATCATTAGTG
>JAIKWW010000038.1 GCA_024684465.1 Clostridia bacterium
TATTTTGAAAGTATCTTGTCTCTTCCCGTGTAAGCCTTTACGAAACGGATGGCAAATTCATTGGCATCTGAACCACCGAGAGTGAACAGTACCTTTTTCATATTTTTTGGTGCCAGCTCCTCAACGATCAGTTCTCCCAAAACAGCCCTCTGGTCATAGGTATGTTTCGGATTGACATAGGCGAGCTTTTCCACCTGCTCCTGCACTGCCCTGATTATGTTTTTATTATTAAAACCAATATTGATATTACATAGCTGCGAACCCAGTTCAATATACTCTTTCCCGTTCTCGTCCCAGACCCGGATGCCATCAGCCTTTTTCATATAAAACGGCTTGTACTCCTTCTGTGTATACCCGGTAAATGAGAACAGGGTGTACTCCTTTGATTTTTCATATAATCCTTTAGCCATATCACATTTCCCCTTTTCTTCAGATCATGTATTCCGGCGGCATGACTCTGCTCGCCAGATCGAATTTTTCAAGCAATTCTCTGCGAACCGACATAAATTCACTTCCTCCGCGATTTCTGGGATGTTTCATGTCGATCTCCATAATCTCGCTGATTCTTCCCGGACGGGGCGTCATTATCACGATCCTGTCGGACAGATAGATTGCCTCATCCACATCATGTGTCACAAGGATCATCGTTGTGTTATTTTCCGCTTTCAATTCCAGAAGTTTGTCCTGAAGCGATGCTCTGGTAAATGAATCCAGTGCTCCCATGGGCTCATCCAGCAGCAGTATGTCCGGTTCGTTGATCAGCGCCCTGCAGATTGCTACACGCTGTCCCATGCCACCGCTGATCTGATGTGGATAGACTTTCTCAAAACCTTCAAGTCCTGCGAATCTGATAAATTCAGGCACCCTATCCCGGTTCTTTTTCCAGACTTTCCTGGCCCTGAGCCCATAGGCGATATTCTGTTCAACTGTCATCCAGTTATACAGGCTTCCCTGTTGAAAAACGTAGCCCATCTTGTGATCAGGCTTTCCTATCCTGTTTCCCCTCAGACGGATCTCTCCTTCCTCCACCGGGTCAAGTCCTGCAAGCATCCTGAGCAGCGATGTTTTCCCGCATCCGGATGCTCCGATGATGGATATGAATTCTCCTTCATTTACAATAAAGGAAACATCTTTGAGGGCCGTCGTATCGGACTCCTCACCCCTGTAGATCCTGGTGACGTGATCCACCTCAAAAAAATTGTCCCTCATTTCACAATTCCCTTCTGCCATCTGAGAACATGTCTCTGAAGTCTGTCGACCAGCAGCTTTATCAGGCCAAACAGAACAGTCATTACGATGATGGCCGCAAACACCTTATAATACGCGCTCCACACCTTCGATGCATTGATGTAATAACCCAAGCCTCCAGGCTGTCCCATCATTTCTGCCATTACCAGATTTGTAAATGCAAATGCTTCCGCAGTAGTGACTCCTACAAAGATCTGAGGCATGGCATGCGGGATGGCGATGGTGAATATCTGGTAAACAGTTCCCGCTCCCAGCGTGCTTGCAGCCTCGTACAGAGCCTTAGGCGTGCCTGATACTCCCAAAGCAGTCATGGAAGTCACCGGAAACCATACGCAGATTATCAAAAGAAATACCGCCGCTGTGAAGGACGTGGGAAACAGTATCAGTGCAAAGGGCATCCATGCCACCGGCGGAATAACTCCGCAGACATTCAGCACGGGTTCGACCCAGTATGCCACCTTCGGAAACCAGCCCACCAGTACCCCTGTGATGATTCCCAGAATCACGCCGGACAGGAAGCCTGCCGTAAACAGACGAAGGGAATACATGGTATTCTGCAGGATATAGTCCGGATCCTCCAGAAAAGCCGAGGCAATGCCTGCAGGTCCCGGAAAAAAAGGCTGCGGGAGCACCTGAAGTTTTGTTCCCAGCACATCCCATAGAGACACTGCAATTCCCAGAGCCAGACGAAGCCGGGTTTTCTCTGCAAAAGCCCTCTGACGTTCCTTTTCGCTGCCTGCACGCAGCCACGTGCCCGCTATCCAGAGCAGCCAGACGACCAGCACAAACCGGTACAGATCATTATTATTTACCGCATAACCGGATATCACCGCCTGACTGCCGGCTACTGCGGCAAATTGAGGAAAGAACAGATTCGTGACGATCGCAAGAACTACTCCCAGGGAAGACACAATTAATGATTTCGAATAGTTTTTCATTACCTGCTATCCGCCTTCACATCCAGATCGTAGTATAGATCGTCTATAAGTTCGTTTGCCGGAACGGAAAGGTATCCTATCTTGTGCAGCTGCTCCGCAAAGTATTCCACAGTATCTTTTACACCTCGTTCACCTGCCGCAAATTCAGCTTCTGTAGGATACGCATACTCGATCAGCAACTCCGCAGCCAGCTCAGGATCATCGATTTCAGAGTATCCTCCCTCTGCGATGATCTTCACGGCTGCCTCCGGATCGTCATTGATAAACTGTTCTGCTTTGCGCAATGCTCTGACGATGGACGCGATCTCCTCAGGATCTTCCCTGAGTACCTTATCTGACGCGTAGACGAAGCAGCAGTATTTTCCCGCAAATATATCATCCGATCCGATGTTCAGCAGCGCCTTTGCCTTTCCGGATTTAACAGCCTCACTGGCGATGGGATCCCAGATCGCTGCAGCCTGGATATCTCCGTTATACAGCGCCTGGAGTTCAAGATTTCCGTCACTGTAAGGCAGGAACTTCACCTTTGCATCTGCGCCTGTTACACTAACATCGTAATTTTCAAGCCAGATGCTGGTCGCCTCATACGGTGGGCCTCCGATCTCATCTACACCGATATTGGCGCCGATCAGATCCTTCGCTTCGTCGATATCCGAGTCTGCAGGAATCAGCAGCTGGATGCACCCATTATGCAGACCTTCCACAACAGAAATGTCCACCCCTTCTTCCACTGACTGAAAGAACATAAAATCTCCGTTTGTAACGGGATATGTTCCGTTGTTCAATCCGATCTTTCTGGTTTCGGTATCCGCCGCAATAAGCTTTGCATCGATTCCTTCCTCTTTGAAATATCCGTTTTCGTAGGCTATAAAAAAAGGTGCTCCGCAAAGTGCGCCGTCCAGTACCGGTATTTCAACCGTTTTCAGATCCGATGCAGAAGCGCTGCCGCCGTTTTCGGTGCTGTCTGAATTCCCGTTTTCCACCTTTGAACATCCTGTCAGAAGCAGTGCCGCTGCAGTTACCCCCACGATCAGCCTCTTAAAAATTTTTCTTTTCATCTCTTCTCCTTTCATTGCCCTGAAATCTTCAGCTGTGTATCTGACTGTCCACGCCGTTCCGCTATGCAACTTTCATTTCTTTAAGCTTTTCATACAGCACCCTGGCGAGGACTTCGTGTCCCGCTTCATTTAAATGTTCATCATCCGAATCATCAGCTCTCACAAAATCAGACGCGGCCAGAAAACCGGTTCCCCTTTCCTCTGCGATCCTGCTGTATATGTCCTTTAATTCATGACTGACTTCTATGGATTTCTTCTCAAATTCCGGATCCTTCTCCGGCTTCCAGATATCCTCCCCCAGATGGATCGGTGACACCAGCAGTATCCTTGCTGAGGGAATATATTTTTCGATCTCGTTCAGACAGAGTTCTATGCCCTTTCCAATGGTGTGAGCCGATGCCCCGTAAACACTTTTACAGTCATTTGTTCCAAGCATGAGAACAGCTGCATTGAGGGGCTGATGACTTTCAAGAATGAAAGGAAGCGTTGAAATGCCCCTCCTGCCCGGCCTGAGTTAATCTTCAAACACAGTTGTGCGACCGCAAAGTCCCTCTTCCAGTATTCTGCTTTCCTTAAGCTCATTCTGCAGGATCCCGGTCCATCTCTTTTCCCAGGGGTATCTTTCGTATGTCCTGGAGCCGGGAACAAGCCCCCATGTATTTGAGTCCCCGAAAGCGAGTATTGATTCCATGATAATCCGTTCCTTTCTATCTCAGTTCCTGAGCCGTTTTCAAGCCCTTTCACTATCTTGTCCTCTGATATTTAGTAGGATAGCATCAATATCAGGAGATGAAAATTCGATTGGTTCTATCATCCGTGATAACCTGAGCTTGTCACGAAAAAAGAGCTGACCGGTTCCGTCAAAAACAAAAAACAGATGTCAGTGAATTACTCTCTGACATCTGCTTAAACAATCTGTTATATCGTTTTCTATTATCTGTTTCTTCTGTTGAACTTCGGATTTCTGTAAAATTCGCGCTTTGCAGCGAACATATTGTCCTCAGCTTCTTTAACCAGTTCCGTTATATCTACTCCCTCCGGGCCTTTATCTCTGACAGCGGTTCCGAAAGACACAAAGTAATTATCCACGGCAAGCTCCTGTGATATCCTTTCAATCTCTGATTCCACCAGTTCCGGCTTGCCATCCGGCTTAAATGACACAAACTCATCTCCTCCGATACGGAAGGTATGCTCAGTTCCAAAACAACTCTGCATCTTCTTTGCCACTTCCCTGAGCATCCGGTCTCCCGCCTGATGTCCCTCCCTGTTATTCATTTCATGCAGACCGTTAGCATCTGCGTATACACAGATCAGGTTCGTTTCGCACATCTCAGGGTATAATCTCAATCTGCTCTCGTAATTATTCCGGTTTTTTACTCCTGTCAGCAGATCTGTCTGACTCAGATAATCGATCCTAATGGACTGCGCCAGAGAACGTGTCTTGATACTGGTTATGAATAAGGTGATGGCAATCCCCACCACTCCGAAGGTTACCGCATTCCACACATCACTTTCGGCAATATCAGGTTCCTTAAAAAGGCAGACGACACCACAGATCGCTACCACTACGATCACAATGGATGCGGTCATCCTGATCGGACGGTCGTAAAATATGAGCGGGGCGACCAGTAAAAATGCCACAGCGGACACCGCGGGTTTCTCTGCGTGAAGCATGGAAATATAAATGCCAAAGACATACAGCACCGTGTCAAACACGTAGACGAGAAACATCACGATTTCAGGATTTTTTGGTATCAAATACTTCACGAAAAACAGGATGATCAGCATTACGATTCCGGAAACCAGGTATGTAGAGCTGTTCACTGTTGCAAATCCCGTAGTGATAAGACTTGCAATCAGCAAAAACAAAAAGATCACAGCCGAAAGCAGGGAGAATATTTTTAAAAGCGCACCATTTTCTTCCCTGATTCTGGGACGCAATTTATCATATTCTTCTTTCTCGAGTCCTGCATATAAAAGCAATTTTTGCAGTTTCTTAATACTATCCATATATCCACCCGGTTGTACCATCGATAGGTGTAATCAATCAGTTACAGATAAGCTGTATCCGGTTACTTCTTATTATTACATAATATCGGCTAATAATCTATTAAGATAATAATTAACAGTAATAATAAACCACATATGTCCGCTATTTTAAGCGATTCAGCCTGGCTATCGAAGACAGTGTCGGTATCTTCACGGGACAGACATCCATGCATGAAAGCGATTTGGAACAGTCCCGTCCAAAGGCTCTGCCGTATATTTCCCCTATCATACGGGATTTCGATTGATTCCTCGATGCAACCAGATAGCAGTCATTGGCAAAAGCTGCCCCGTAGAAGCTCCGTCCATTCACATAATTGGGACAAACCTCCAGACATAATCCGCACTTCAGGCATTTTGCAGCTGTGTATTGATGTTCAAAATCTGTGTCCTCGGACGGCCTGTACTCACCTATGCAGATATTCGCAGCCTTGAGATTTTCGTGAATTGAAGATCTGTCCACCATCAGGTCATGCACCACCGGAAACTTCCTGAGGGGCCGGATTTCAATATCCTTTCCGTGAAAGTCCCGCACAAAAGTCTCGCATGCCAGCACAGGTTTTCCGTTAACCACCATGGCACAGGCGCCGCACATGCCCTGCAGGCAGGAACACTCCCAGCCGATACGGGTAGTAGCATTACCTTCCACATCAGAAATATCATCATGATAATTAATGTAATCCAAAACCCCGGCCACAGAATTATCCAATGGTCCGTCATACTCGAATATCTCCCAGTAAGGAGAACTGTCCGGAGACAGCTGCCTCAGTATTTTAACTTTCATACGCTCCCCCCTCATCAAGGCGCAGGCAGAAATTTCCGTCATCGTAGGAAATGATCGTTGCCGCCCTGTACTTTTCATCCCTCTCGGGATGATCGCTGCGATAGTGAGCTCCACGACTCTCTTTCCTGAAAAGTGCGCATTTTACAGTAGCACGGGCAAGTGTCAGTATTCCCGTTAAACTGTAATTGTAATATGGCATCACGCTGGAGTCAAAATTGAGATGCTCCGCAATCGAAAGGTAGTAATCTATATCGTGAAGTCCCTGCATCAGGTTCTCCTTACACCGCACGATACCCAACTGCTTCTGCATGGTCTCAGCCAGCATGTCCCTTATGTACATGACCGGAAAACGGCTCTCAGTCTCACTGCTTCTGACGAGCTTCGCACTCTCCGACTCCAGTTCACGGCTGAAGTCCGGGCGCTCACTGTCCGTTCTGTTCCGTTCCGCGAGGGTATCCGCCGCTACCCGTCCACTGTAGACAGCCGCCAGCAGAGAATTCCCTCCCAGACGATTTGCTCCGTGATACATGGATGCACATTCACCCACGGCAAACAGATTGCGGATATTAGTCTCATGATCGAGATGGACCGCCAGACCGCCCATAAAGAAATGTACTGAAGGCTGCACCGGTATCGGCTCGCGGTTTACGTCTATACCTGCATACTTCGAGCAAATGTCCCGAATTTCCGGAAGTCTGCCGTCGATCAGTTTCTTTCCCAGAAATGATATATCCAGAAAAGCCGAGCCTCCCAGTGCATCGATTTCTCTGGAAATAACATCTCTTGTCATCAGATTGCCATTCGGACCGTATTTATCTTCCATAAAATAAAAACGTTCTCCGTTCCTGTCGATGAACAGCCTTCCACCCTCACCCCGGCCGGCTTCGGAGATCAGAATCCGCTTTTGAGCAGTCTCCAGTGCGGTGGGGTGATACTGTATGAACTCGAGATTTTTCAGTTCCGCTCCCTGCATAAACAGCTTTCCGGCCACATATCCGTCACACAGAGTGGAGCCGGTTGTCTTCCCAAACAGAGCATTCTGACCTCCTGTGGCAACCACCAGTGCATCTGCGTATACAGCCTCGATGTTTCCTCCTGCTTCGTCATACAACATAGCCCCGTAGCATACGCCGTCCCGGATCAATGCCGAATAAAAACTGCTACGGAGTTTTCGCCGGATTACCCCCTGTGCCTCATATCTTCTGGCCTCCATCACCAGAGCAGAGACGATCTGCTTCCCGGTTGATGCTCCGCAATAGTACGTCCGCTTGTGAGACTGCCCTCCAAATGCTCTGCGCAGCGGGTGTCCCTCCTTATCAACTGAAAACACAGTACCGATACTCTCCAGATACCTGAGGATCTCTTCTCCGTGTTCACACAAGCCTGTCACAGCCCTCCGACCGCCCAGACAGGCACCGCCCTTAAGAGTATCCTCAATATGGCAAGCCACCGAATCCCCGTTTTCCAGCTCCGGCAGCACAGCATTTATACCCCCGGCCGCCATTACCGACTGAGAACGTTCTGAAGAGAACGGCGATACGAGAGTCACGTGGATTCCGTGTTCTGCACATCTTACGGCACAGGCCATCCCGGAGATGCCGCTGCCTATTATCAGCACATTCCTCATACCTGTTCTCCTGCCGTCAGAAACATGGCCACTTCCGTGCGAAGTACTACAAATGTAGCAATGATAAATGCTGCTCCGCAGATTATAAAAACTACCCTGTCAATATTCTTTTGTACTTTGGGAGATGTGAGCCATCCAAGCGTGATGAATCCCCGGGACGCAGAAACTGCCACGTGGGTAAGCACCACCCCGTAGAATAACGGCTGGCTTATCATGAGCAGGAAAAAGGCGGCCCACTGTCCCGATTCCACAGTGGACTTGAGAAGTCCAAATGTGTTGATGTGCAAAATCAACATCGGAAAGATCAAAGCTGCACTGACTCTCTGAAGTATGGTCCGCATATTCTGCTTTGGATACATATCCAGACGGGTGCCGTCTGCCTGAAGGAATACTGACAGCATGCCGCATATGGCATGCATACACACCAGAACCATAAAGGGAACCGCTGTCAGTATGGTTAACATCGGATCATAATAAAAAGTGAGATATGCAAATACCGTATATCCGATGTGCAGCAGCATTGCGGCAATTGATAAAAGCCCCAACGCTGCATTCAGCTTCTTTAATTTCATATACGTTTTCCTCCGTATCTGCTGTCTGAAAACACACTGTACCTGCTCAGCCGAAACAAAATCCTTTACCCTCTCTATCATAATATATCGAAAAACTGAAGTCGCCCACAGATTTGAGGGGTACATTTTCATTATATGACTGAAAAAATAAATTTATACTTGAGATGTTCCTTTTCTTATCATCATCGCTGTTACCACAATCAATATGGCCGGGGAAATCCATATAGTACCGTATCCCAATCTGCCGGAGAGCACTCCCCCTATTCCTGCTCCTATAGCAAAGATGAAGATTATGCCGAAGAAATGCAATGCCTTATACAGTAAGGAATTGTCTCTTGTACGGATATACTGGGACAGACTCTCTGTACCGCTTCTCAGATTCCCGATGCACATGGTGCTGGCGTAACCGTATCCATGCACTTTTCTGAATGTCTGGACCTGCATGGCGCAGGCAAAGGAAACCAGCATATTTGCAGGGAGATTGCAGGCAGCCGGCAGAAAACCCACAATACTCAGCATAATGATCTCTACCACCAGCACGATCTGTCTCCAGTGAATCTTCTGACTGTTCTTATAGCCGCTTTCGATCTGCGCTGCAAGAAAAACCCCTGCCGCAAATGATAAGAGCGGAAGCAGATAATTTAAACCCACGATCCACTCTCCTGACATGAAACTCTGACTCATGAGGACCACGTTGCCGGTCTGGGCATTGGCAAAGACCTCGTCCCTCATATTATATGTATATGCGTCCTGCAAACCCCCGGAAAAGGACAGCAATGCGCTCAATCTGAAGCTCTCTGAATTCTGCATTTTGCCTCCTGTCGTTTTTCAAATCATACACTCATTAAAAATTATTCTTAAAACCGAAAATGAACATTAAATTATAGTATAACAAATCGTCCGGGATTCTCAAGATAAAAAACACCCCCAAAGCCGGATCACATGTGAATTCCGGCCTCGGGGGGCTCTGTTTCAGACGCGTTCAAACGCGCCCTTTTCTATTCCTGATATCTGCTTGAAATATTTCAAAACCGAGTGTCTGAAATTAAGCTTTCCAGAGGGAATGCAGGTTGCAGTAAGCGTATACTGCCTCAACCGAATCGCCTTCCAGTAAAGCAAAATCTGCCTTAGGCGGTTCACCCGGAGAGAGAGATTTGCGCTGATTACCCTGTTTTGTCTGGATCGCAATCCATTCGATATAATGCTCAGGCAGCATAGGATGCTCAGCAGATCCTACAGTAACGTGAACCTGGTTTCCTTCGACAGTGTAAACCGGAACGTGCTTTTCAGCTGAAGCGTCTGTTTCGCCTGCAACAAGTGCCTGCATCGGTTCGCCGCAACATACAACAGGAACTCCCGTTTCCTTTACAACAGCGATGATCTGTCCGCAGTGTGAACAGCGATAAAATTTCATTTCCATTGGTTTGGCCCTCTCTTTCTAATGATATGTGTTTTGATGATTTTATAAGTCACGTTTGAGCCGGTGAAAACGCCGTTCTCAAACGGTACCATCTTTTTTCAGATTTCCGGGGATGCTGTTATCCGCAAGCCCGGTCTCTTCTCACCTTTTGCCTGCTGAGCCTGCAAAAGGTATATCCGTGAAATCAGCGATATCTCTGTCGGTCGTTATAAGGTCTTCGACACTCAGATCATGCAGGGATGCGTGACCCGTGATCCTGGCAAATGTCTTCATTTCCGCCAGAGAGACATTCAGGAAATTGGCAACCCGCTGAGCTGCGATTTCCACGTCCAGACGGCTGCTGAGCTCAGGATCCTGAGTTGCGATGCCCACAGGGCAGTTGCCGGTGCCGCAGATCCGATACTGCTGGCACGCTGCGGCGATCAGCCCCGCGCTGGCCACAGCTACGGCGTCGGCTCCCATGGCCAGCGCCTTTGCAAAGTCCGAAGACACCCTCAGTCCGCCCGTGATGATGAGCGAAATATCGGAATTCACCGAATCCAGGTACTTCCGTGCCCTGCTCAGGGCATAGATCGTAGGAACAGACGTGGATTCCCTGAGAAGAAGCGGGCTGGAACCGGTAGCACCACCCCGTCCGTCTATGGTTATAAAGTCAGGTCCCGCGTAAACACAATATTCCAGATCCCGTTCTATACGGCCGGCGGCTATCTTTATTCCTACAGGCCTGCCCCCGGAACGCTCCCGGAGCATTTCCACCATCGCCTTCAGATCGTCTTTTGAGTTGATCTCCTCAAAACGGCTTGGACTCTGGATGTCCTCTCCCGGCTTCTTGCCCCGAAGGGCTGCGATCTCATCCGTAACCTTTTCTCCCGGAAGATGTCCGCCCATACCCGGCTTCGTTCCCTGACCGATCTTGATCTCTATGGCGTCTGAACTCTGCAGATTTTCGTCCGTTACGCTGTACTTGTTCGGGATGTACTCGAAGATGTACTTGTATGACGCTGCTCTTTCTTCTGGCAGGATCCCGCCTTCTCCGCTGCACATGGCTGTCTTTGCCATGGCGCTTCCCTTCGCCAGAGCCACCTTGATATTCCGGGACAGCGCTCCGAAGGACATGTGGGAAATAAAGACCGGATTCTCCAGAACCATCGGCTTCTTCGCGTTCTTCCCGATGACCGTCTCAGTGTTCACAGGTTCGCTGTCCAGAAGCGGCGGCGGGTTCAGCTGCGCTCCCAGAAGCAGTATGTCATCCCAGCTCGGCAGAGGCATCAGCGTTCCCATGGAACTGTCTGGACTCTTACCCGTAACCGCGATCTCATGGATCACGTCCATGTAACGGCTGCCGGGATCGTGACGTTCATACTGCGGATCGTAAGCCAGCGAACTTATCGAACCGGAAGCTGTCACTGTCTCTACGGTCTTTTTCTCCTGCTCCACCTCTTCAAATTTTGACGGAGGCTGCTTGCAGATGGGACACTCCTCCAGTTCCGCAAAGCTCTTTCCTTCCTTTTCCTCATCGAAGATGTACCCGCATATAGTGCATCTATATACTGCCATTATCCACCTCCTCATATTTCATATCAGTCGTCCGAATATGCCTCAGCTTCGGACAGAACACTGTGCAGACAAGCACGCCGGCCTCTTTGGCTTCCGGCTGATCTCAGATCCGTTAGAGCCCTTTAATCTCCGGGCCGGAGCATGCTTCATTGATAGCTTTATCATAACACCTTAGATCTCCGATGTCGATGACTATGCGGAGCAATTTCCTATTAAAATCATCTTCTTAGCCGGGGTTATCTCCGGAGGGTACGAGCTCCGGAGGCAAAAAAACATATCACTATTTAAAGAATAATGTCAATTTGGTATAATTAGTTGTGTGGTGAAAACCACACTGTGTTGAGTTATAGAAGAAAGGAGAATTATGATGAAATTTAGGAAGATTGCAGCAATGACAATGGTCGCAGCAATGGCGATCACAATGGTGGGTTGCGGAGCATCAGGAAACGGTGGCTCTGCAGACTCAGACACGACGAAAGTCACCGAGGAAACCCTGCCATTCGATGGCGAGTATAAGGAGACCAAACTTCTGAAGGTCGGTGTTCCTAAGGACTGGGTGTACAATGAAGAGTCCAATACGGATGAGTACGTAGCTGTCAAGGTGAAGAGCCAGGAGACCAATGACGAGAATACGGTTATGCTGTCGATCACAATGCAGCAGCAGCCAAACGGCGGATCCTACGGCTTTGACACATTAAAGGAAACAGCTCTCGGCGAATTGACCAGTGATGACCGTGAGACAGCTCAGCTCACTACGGTAGATATCGGCGGCCGCACGTTTGCCAGAATCGAGTACATGTCCAGCATCATGAATGCCAAGAGACTGATGTATGTATATTCCACAGCAAATATCGAATACGCTGATGCCGGCGATTCCCACTGCAAGTACGAGCTTGTGAATTCCATCAGCGGACCTATCGATGAAAACCTCGAGCTGATCGAGCAGATTTCAGAGAGCATACGCCTTACACTTCCGTCTGCTTACGATAATGCAGAGGAAATGCCTTTAGAGGATGAGGCAAGCGCTTCCGGCACTATCGACATCACTGGAGCTACCATAGAGGCACCGGAAGGATGGAAGCTGGAGGATTCAGCTGAGAAGAGCGCAGAGTACTCCAATCCTGATATCCACGGAAGTTCCGTAGAATTCAATTACTCCACCATGACCAAGAACGCGCAGGAATGGGCGCAGGCTCTCGACGGTAACTTTGGCGGCGGCAACACCATCGATCAGGTTACCATCGGTGAAAATACCTACTGGCATCTGTCCCCGATCGACGGTCAGGACTATCTGATCATTGACGGAACCGCAGAGAAGAGCGTTATCAAGGTTTCTACGATGAACATCTCTCTGGATCAGGCCAAGCCTCTGATCGAGACCCTTAAGCTGAAATAATATTTGCATTTATTTAATAAAACAGCTCCTCGGTTTTGACATGTCGGTATTATTAATATTAATAGTTCCGCACCGGAGCTCAAAACAGCAGCATGAAAAATAATGCGCGCCCTGCATCTCACATGAAGCAGGGCGCTTTTTATAACAGTGCATCCCGGTAATTTCCCCCGAATGCAGCTCGTCAGCATAATAATATTCATTCACCGTCACCCCGGCTGCAGTCACACCCGGGTAAGTTTGGCTACTGATTCCGTATGATCTGTAAACGGAAAATTGTCGTAAGCTTTGAATTTGTCGATCCTGTACCCGTTCTCCTGGAAGAAAGCCAGATTATCCACCATGGTCTTCGGATTGCAGGAAATGTAGAGTATCTGCTCCGGTTTGCGGCTGGTGAGCTTCGGGAGCACGCGATAATTCATTCCTGCCCTCGGCGGATCCACCACGATAACCTCGGGAGCACCGTTCAGTCCGTCAAGGACCTTCAGCACATCCCCGGCGATGAACTGGCAGTTGTCCAGACCATTGAGCTCAGCGTTGGCTTTCGCCGCCTCCACAGCATCCTCCACGATTTCCACGCCGATCGCCGTCTTCGCACTCCGGGCAAGAGTCTGGGTGATGGTGCCCGTCCCGCAGTACAGATCGTAGACCGTCTTGCCGCTTATATCGTCAACCATCCCGATAGCTTCCCTGTACAGCCGCTCCACAGCGGCTATGTTTGTCTGGAAGAAGGAAAAAGCGCTGACTTTGAACTTCAGTCCCATGATCTCCTCGTTGTAGTAATCCCTGCCTTCCAGTATCTTCAACTGTTCTGCAGTTACTTTATCCGAAGGATCATCATTAATTGTACGCAGAATGCCCACGATCTCGGAGTTCAGCTCAGGCTCAAGTCCCCGGAGCATGCTGCAGAAGCCCTCTTCGTCAAAATCCGTTTCCAGGATCTTGTCGCCGGAGGCGGTGACGATATTAATGAGAAGCTCCCCGGTTCTCTCGCCTTTCCTTATAACGAGATTCCGCATGAGCCCCACGTGGGATTTCTTGTGATAAAATGTGTATCCCTTCTCGCGGCAGAACTCCAGCACGGCCATCTCGATACGGCTGAAATCCGGGTCCACCAGCTGACATCCGTCTATGTTGAGTATGGACAGATACTGACCCTTCTTATGCATGCCCAGCTGCATCTCTCCGCCTCGTTCCATATTGCCGAAGGTGTATTCCATCTTGTTCCTGTAGGCGGAGATCACGGGGCTGCCTTCGAAACCCAGGTACTTGCCCACTCTAATCTTCTTTTTTTCAAGATAGCCGAGAACTTCTTTTTCCTTTTCCGCCACCTGCTGCTCGTATGGCACGCCCTGATATGCGCACCCGCCGCAGAGCTCTTTGTATTTGCAGATTTCATTTACCATTCCATTGTCTCCAGATCTTCCAAATCATAAGGCGTATTCTGATAAACGTAGTTCAGCCAGTTCTCGTAGAACAGGTTGCCGTGAGCCTTCCAGGTCATGCGGGGCTCGTTGAACGGGTTGTCATCCACGAAATAGTTGACCGGAATGTCGATGTCAAGGCCCTTGGCCACGTCCCGCTCATACTCGAGACGAAGCGTATCCTTGTCATACTCCCAGTGTCCCTGGAGGAAGATCCATCTGCCGTTTTCAGTAGTAATAAGCTGCGCCCCGGATTCTTCTGAGTTTGCGATAACAGTCAACTCGTCAACCGCTTCCACATCTGCATTGTCCACCTGTGAATACCTGGACTGCGGAACGTAGAAAATGTCGTCAAATCCCCTTACGAGGTCGGAACTGTCATTGATCACGGTATGAGGAAATACTCCGAAGAGTTTCTTCTCCAGCAGATGCTTCTGAATACCATAGTGATGATACAGCCCGGCCTGTGCTCCCCAGCAGATGTGAATGGTGCTGAAGACGCTCTTTTTAGTGTAATCCATGAGATCGCAGAGATCATCCCAGTAGTCTACTTCCTCATACTCCTTCTGTTCCAGAGGTGCTCCCGTTATGATCAGACCGTCAAACTTGAACTGTTCTCTGATTATGTCCTCGTATGTCTTGTAGAACATCTCAAGATGAGGCAGATTCCTGATGTCGTGAAGGTCGGAATCCATCTTGATCAGATAGATCTCAACCTGCAGCGGCGTGTTTGCCAGCATTCTTATGAGCTGCGTCTCCGTGACTTCCAGAGTCGGCATGAGGTTCAAAATGCCTATTCTCAGCGGACGGATATCCTGAACGGATGCCCTGTCCCGATTCATTACAAAAACTTTTTCCCTCCGGAGCACATCCGATGCCGGCAGCCCCTTCTGTACCAGTATTGGCATAATTTATTCCCTTCGATATATCTCCGATCACAGCAGCTTGCTGTAATCCTCGTACTTGTTGTAAAACTCCCTCTTGTATTCCAGGAAGCGGTCCTCTTCTATTGCCTGACGGATGTTTTTCATCATATTCACCAGGAAGTGAAGATTGTGCTCTGACAGCAGCATCGATGAGAGGATCTCATTGGATTTGTAGAGATGTCTCAGATATGCCCTGGAATAGTTTCTGCATGTGTAACAGTCGCATTCGTGATCCAGCGGAGTGAAATCACGTTCGAACTTCTGATTCTTGATATTGATCCGTCCGGTGGAGATCATAGCTGCGCCGTTTCTTGCAAGCCTTGTTGGAAGTACGCAGTCAAACATGTCTATGCCGAACTCAACTCCCTGGAACAGGTGATCCGGAGTGCCTACGCCCATGACATAACGGGGTTTATCCTGCGGAAGAAAATCCGCCGCCTCATTCAGCACCTCGTACATGATCTCGCGGGGTTCTCCCACACTGAGACCTCCGATGGCATAGCCCGGAAGGTCAAGATCAACGATTTCTTCAGCACTCTGTTTTCTGAGATCGATGTACATACCTCCCTGCATGATGCCGAAGAGTGACTGCCGTTCCACATCTTTATGGAAGTCCCTGCAGCGCTTCAGCCATCTTGTGGTGCGTTCCAGAGAATTCTTCACATAATTCCTGTCCGCAGGGTATGGGGCACACTCATCGAAAGCCATGATGATGTCCGCGCCCAGATTGTTCTGAATTTCAATGGACTTTTCCGGAGTCAGCATATGGGGAGAGCCGTCCAGATAGGAGCGGAATTTCACGCCCTCTTCGCTGATCTTTCTGAGCTTGCCCAGGCTGAATACCTGGAAGCCGCCGCTGTCCGTGAGGATCGCCCTGTCCCAGTTCATGAACTTGTGCAGCCCGCCTGCTTCTTTTACGATGTTATCTCCCGGTCTCAGATAGAGATGATATGTGTTGGAGAGTATTATCTCAGCACCCATATCCTTTACTTCCTCCGGACGCATGGCCTTGACTGTGGCCTGAGTCCCCACCGGCATAAATACCGGAGTCTCTATCGTCCCGTGGGGAGTGTGGAGTCTTCCCCTCCTTGCTCTGGTACGGCTGTCCTTTTTCAGGATATCTATATATACTGCGTTTTTCATTAAAACCACCTGATACTATTCTATAAACATTGCATCGCCGTAACTGAAGAATCTGTACTTCTTTTCCACGGCTCCCTCATAGATCTTAATTATCTTCTCCCTGTCGTAAAGCGCCGAGATCAGCATGAGCAGAGTCGACTTCGGCAGATGGAAGTTGGTAATGAGGCAATCCACGATTTTAAAATTGTATCCCGGATATATGAAGATGTCCGTGTTTCCGTGTCTGGCACCGATCCTGCCGTTTTCGTCAGCTGCGCTTTCAAGAGTTCTGGTGGAAGTTGTTCCCACAGAAATAATACGGCCTCCCCGGGCTTTTGTATCGTTGATGATCGCTGCATTCTGCTCATCGATTTCATATTCTTCGAAATGCATGTGATGCTCTTCAACAGTTTCGGTCTTTACAGGACGGAATGTACCGATCCCCACATTCAGAGTGACATAAGCGATCCTTACGCCCATTTTTCTGACCTTATCAAGGAGTTCATCAGTAAAATGGAGACCCGCGGTAGGGGCTGCAACTGAGCCCTCATCTCTTGCATAGACCGTCTGGTACATGACCTTGTCAAGTTCCTCCACTTCACGTTCTATGTACGGAGGCAGCGGAATGTTTCCGATTTCCTCGAGACGGTCATGAAAAGTCCCGTCAAAGCTGAAGTCCAGTATTCTCGTGCCGTCTTCGGAATAATCCACGATGTCGGCTGACAGACGCCTTCCCGGTTCATCGGAAAAGACGATGGATGCTCCCGGCTTCAGACGCTTTCCCGGCCGTACCATCGCTTCCCAGCGTTCATGAGTTTCACTGCTGTCTATGCGCTTGGTGAGAAGAACCTCAACCTTTCCTCCGGTGCCCCTCTTCTCACCGTGAAGTCTCGCAGGGATGACCTTCGAATCGTTCATCACGAGACAATCTCCCGGTTTCAGATATTCCAGGATGTCATAAAAATGTCTGTCGTAAGTTGTATCATTCTCTCTGTCCACAACGAGGAGACGCGCCTCATCCCGTTTGCTCGACGGGTACTGTGCTATCAGCTCTTCCGGAAGAGTGTAATCAAAATCTGATAATAACAAAAAAATGCTCCTTTTTATACGCTTCAGTCCCGAGCTCCGCAGCGGAATTGCGTTGAAGTTCGGGACCGTTAAAAGATCTTATTTGACCTCGATATTCGTGTAGTAATAATTCAGGATATCGATATAGGAATATCCTTCCTTTGCCATGACTATTGCGCCCTCCTGAGACATTCCCACACCATGGCCGTTACCTTTGCCTGTAATGATGAGACTGTCAGTATCATTGTTGAGAACCACTGTCATCGTTCCGCCGGTTCCGGCAGTTGTCTCCTGACCTGATGCATGGATGATATTGCCGCTGCCGTCAAGGATGCTGACTCCACCCAGGGAAAGCTGACTGCTTCCGATGCTGTCTCTTGCAAACAGCGTATTACCCAGCTGTGAGAACGAATCCGCCCCTCTGGCAAAGAACGTACCGCCGCTCTGACTGCCCGTTGTAACGCCGCTCGTCAGAAGCTTTCCGCCATTCGTATCGATGGTGAACATCCTGGACTTGAGACTTGCGATACCGCTGGTAAATGACCGGACCGCATCCTTTGAATAAGTAGTGGAGTTCTGAGTTCCGGTTATAGTGATACTGGAAACGTAACCTCCGTTGTCAAATCCGTTGATCGTAACGCTGGTAACTGTGCCGAGGTTCTTTGATGCAAATGCCTTCGTAAGTTCAGCTCTGGTATATTCCACTTCCCATTCATTTTTCGGGGAATATTTGTCCACAACGCCCCTGGTATATCCCAGTGCGCTGTACCAGACGTCCTCAGAGTTTGCGGTGTGACCGCCGCTGTTGCCATAATAGTAACCTCTCACGACCTTCCCGTCGTAATAGATCATCTGACCCTTTGTTGCGTCAACAGCTTCATTGGAAGAATCGGATTCGGCACCGACACCTGCAAAAGTCTGACAGTGTGTTCCACAGCAGACATCAAACCCTTCAGAAGAATGAAGTCCCTCATTTGCCCTGGCGTAACTTCTAGCGGTGACAGCCTGAGCCTTCTTCGCCTCAAGACCTGCCGATCCTCCGATTTCCTTGTTGATAACGCCCTTAACGTAATCTTCGATATCTGTATAGTTGATGATATTCAGCTGTCCCGCCTGATTGATATACGGTATGACTGCGCCCCTGTATGCGGTGCCGTTAAAGAGAAATGACGTATTGTCACTGAAGCTCTTAACAGGTGCCACAGCCTGTGAACCATCCGCCTTTATCGCTGTTATGGCACTGCCTGTGGAATCGCAGAGGACCACGCTGCTCCCGTTCAGGGTGAAAACTACAGTATTGTAACCTGACAGATCCACCGACGTGTTGGTGGTGATCGTATCTCCGCTCACATTGCA
>JAIKWW010000132.1 GCA_024684465.1 Clostridia bacterium
ATTGTGCAAATATATATCAAAAATCCCATTTAGAGTAAATAGATGTAATTATATTACATTTATATTTTTGACATATTTCTTTCAAAAATACATAGTATGTTTCTAAATCCGTACAAGATATTTGGCAAAACATGTCATTGGAGGGAAAGCCCGAAATATTTTTTGATACACCTTTTCCGGTTTTGTCAAGCCCGGAGAATGGTGTTCAAAAATGTAACCGAAGGGGATAAATATCAGTGTCATCTCCCTGCGGGAATCCTGTGGGAACTAACATAAAGCTGTGTTTTGCAGTGAATATGTGGTAGAATTGAAAGGCAGAACCCCGATCCGGACAGGATATCTCCGGACCGGTGATCATTTGTTATGGAGGCCTGGAATGAGCAGTATGAGTACACCGCTTGAAAGAGAACTATATATAGGAAAGCGTAAGGTCAGGAACCGCTTTGCGATCCAGCCCATGGAATGCAATGATGCAAACCTCAGGGGAACTTTTACGGTTCAAACGTTAAAAAGATACAAAAATCTCTTTGAGGGTGGAGCGGGGTTCATAGTTATGGAATCCGTGACTCTTCAGAGGGAGAGCACTGCCAGAAAGACGCAGCTGCTGCTGGATGTGGATGATCCGGCGAACAGAGCCGACTGGCAGAAGTTTATGGAATACAAGTGCCGGCATTATCCCGACACTGTCTTTGTAGTTCAGTTCAACCACAGTGGTGAGCTGTCGGATGAAAATTTTTCGAAGAGAATTACGGTTAAGCCGCTGCCGGGTTTCGGCGGAGAGCTTGTTGATGAGGAATACATACACAAAACCATCGATCTGTACGTGAGGGCGGCAAAGTTTCTGTATGATATAGGAGCCGACGGCGTGGATCTGAAATTCTGTCACGGCTATCTCGGGTCACAGATTCTCAGACCTTACAACGACAGGAACTGGAGATACGGAGGCTCATTGGAAAACAGAGCCCGGTTTGCCTACGAGCTCTGCGAAAAGGTGCGCAGGGCGGTGCCTGACGAGAAGTTCCTCATCGGAGCGAAGTTCAGCATCTGGGATGAAATGGCGGGAGGACAGGGACATGCGGGCCCGGACAGCCCTATAATAGATCCGGAGGAATCTCTGACTATATGCAGAGGCCTGGAGGAACGGGGAGCAAGCTTTTTTATCGAGACTCTGGGGAACTGCGGCGTGTACTGGGATCTCATGTGTCCCGGAAAGAACTCCTGTGAGAATGTGTACCGGCACATGACGGCTGCGAAGATGCTCCGGGAGACCCTGAAGCCGGAGACTGTGGTCATAGGCAGCGGTCTGTCCCTGCTCAGAGACGGCAGAGACAATGGTTTCAAAGGCGTGGATCCTTCGAGAAACAGCCTGTTGTATTGGGGAAATATCGGCATCGAGCAGGGATATTTCGACATGATCGGACTGGGTCGTCAGTCTCTGGCGGACCCTTATCTGCCGCAGAAGTACGCTGAGGGCCGGCTGGGCGATGTGGACTGGTGCCACTGCTGCAATCTCTGCGCGGGGCTCGAGAACCTGCAGCAGTGTGTCGGCTGTGTGATTCACAATCCGTACTATAAGGAAATCTACAGGAAAGTCAGCAAGTAAGGGCGCTGACCGGGAAATGGGGACGGCGAGACCGGTCCTGACACGATTTGAATGTGATCAGAGCTCCTGCGGGGGACTTCCGAAAGGGACTCCCGGAGGAGCTTTTTTAAGAAAGGAAGAAATATGGGAAATGCAACCAGAGAGAGTCTGGATCATCTGAACTGGTATCCGGGCCATATGAAAAAGACAAGGGAACTCATTCAGGAGAACCTTAAACTCGTGGATGCTGTGATCGAGGTGATCGATGCCAGGATACCGCTTTCCAGCAGAAATCCCATTATTGATGATCTGCTGAAGGATAAGCAGCGTGTTATCGTCATGAATAAGATCGATCTGGCTGATGAGGCGAAGACTCGGGAGTGGCTGGAATATTTCCGCAGTATCGGTCATATGGCCGAGGCGGTGGATGCCAACAGCGGTGCCTCTGTGAACAGGCTGGTGAAGGTGCTCGACAGGGTACAGAAGGGCCGCGACGAGGAAAAGACGAGAAAGAGACCTGTCCGCCTCATGATCGTGGGGGTGCCTAATGTGGGCAAATCCTCGCTGATAAACAGACTTACCGGGAAGAAGAGCGCTCAGACCGGGGATCGTCCCGGGGTGACGAAGGGAAAACAGTGGCTGACTCTGACCAACGGAATGCAGCTGCTGGATACACCGGGCATACTCTGGCCCAAGTTCGAGGATAAGCATGTGGGGCTGAATCTCGCCTTCTGCGGCTCCATCAAGGATGAGATTATGGACATCGAATCTCTCTGTCTGGAGCTGATAAAGGAGTTGCTGGCTGAGGATAAAAACATACTTTTAACCCGCTACAAGATGGATAAGATCAGCGATGACGGTCTGGAAGCCATGGAGGAAATAGCGGCAAAGAGGGGCTTTATTTTCAAAGGCGGAAGAACAGATTACGAGCGAACTGCAAAGACCGTGCTGGGAGAGTTCCGGGGAGGAAAGATGGGCCGGATAACTCTGGAGAGGGCGCCGGAAAAGCCTGCAGAGTCCAGGTCCGGTACTGCTGACGAAGAGGAAAACGGAGACGGTGAACGAGCATGACAAAAGCGGAACGCCTGGAAAAGGAAAGGGCAGAACTGGAACGGATGCTGCAGTATGAGAGGGATTTATGGACGGCCGGAAACGGGAGAGGTCCTGTAAAGCTCATCGCCGGTGTGGATGAGGTGGGCAGAGGTCCGCTGTCGGGACCTGTGGTGACGGCTGCAGTGATCCTTCCGGAGGATTTTGACCTGCCAGGAGTCAACGATTCAAAGAAACTCTCCGAGAAACGCAGAGAGAGTCTCTTTGCCGAGATCGCGGAGAGGGCGCTGGGCATCGGGATCGGCATCAGGGATAACGATGCAATCGACAGGATAAACATACTGGAGGCCACGAAAGAGGCCATGGTGGATGCGGTGTTCGGAATAAGGCCGGCAGGGGCATTTGGAAAGACAGCAGAAGAATATACCGACTGGTTCATGCCGCTGGCAGATCCTGAAGAGGAGAGCCCTGAGATTGTGGTGGCGGAGGACAGGATACTTCCGGATCATATTCTGATCGATGCTCTGACACTTGATGGAGTGGGGATTCCGCAGACAGGAATCGTGAAGGGCGATGCCAACAGCGTGTCCATCGCGGCGGCTTCCATAATCGCGAAGGTCGTGAGGGATCACATGATGGACCGCTTTGAAGAGAAGTATCCCGGATACGGGTTCGCATCCAACAAGGGATACGGAACGAAGGCGCACTATCAGGGCCTTGACTCCCGGGGGGCATGCAGGATCCACAGACGTTCATTTCTGGTGAAATACTTCGCCCGGAGATGACAAACCGTTGAGGTTATGGTAAAATCATAAGAATGCAGTCGTCTGCAGGCGAACCGCAGTTACGGGATAATGAGGGGCATGTGCCCTTTAAATATTGATATTTTTATTTAAGGAGAAACAGATGTCAAACCTTTCAAAGACTTATGATCCGAAGTCGTTTGAATCACGGATCTACGACGAGTGGGAACAGAACGGCGCGTTCAGACCGAGTGAAGACAGGTCGAAGAAGCCTTTTACGATAGTGATGCCGCCTCCTAATATCACAGGCAAGCTTCACATGGGACATGCTCTGGATCAGGCGCTTCAGGATGCTTTGATCCGCTGGAGAAGAATGCAGGGCTACAACACGCTCTGGATTCCGGGAAGCGACCATGCGAGCATCGCGACCGAGGTGAAGGTAAAGAACAAGATCAGAGATGAAGAGGGTCTGACGAAGGAAGATCTGGGCCGTGAGAAGTTTCTCGACCGGGTATGGGACTGGAAGGAAGAATACGGCGGCACCATCACCAGACAGATCAGAAAGCTGGGCAATTCCTGCGACTGGGATCGTGAGAGGTTCACGATGGATGAGGGCTGCAGCAGAGCCGTTGTAAAGCAGTTCGTAAATCTTTACAACAAGGGCCTGATCTACAGAGGAAACAGACTGATAAACTGGTGCCCGCAGTGCGGAACTTCCCTGTCCGATGCGGAAGTGGAACATGCGGATAAGAACGGAAAGTATTACTACATAAAGTATCCGGGAGTTGACGGCGGCGAAGGCATCACCATTGCCACATCCAGACCTGAGACTATGTTCGGGGACGTGGCAGTTGCAGTTAGTCCGGATGACGAGAGATATAAGGACAGAATCGGTCAGAAGGTAATGGTGCCTGTAGTGGGCAGGATCGTTCCGATCATCGCCGATCCTTATCCTGATCCGGAAAAGGGAACAGGTGCAGTAAAGATCACTCCTGCTCATGATCCTAATGACTTTGAGGTGGGCGAACGTCACGATCTGGAAAGACTGTCCGGCCTCAATGACGATGCTACCATGAACAGCCTGGCGGGCAAGTACGAGGGAATGGACCGCTACGAGTGCAGAAAGGCTCTCATCGCGGATATCGAAGCTGCAGGCTGCCTGGTTAAGGTAGAGGAAATGGTCATTCCTATCGGAGAGTGCTACAGATGCCACACAGCTGTGGAGCCGATGCTCTCTGACCAGTGGTTCGTAAAGATGAAGGAACTGGCTAAGCCTGCCATTGACGTGGTAAAGGAAAAGAAACTCATCTTCGTACCGGAGAGGTTTGAAAAGATCTATCTCCACTGGCTGGAGGATATAAGAGACTGGTGTATTTCCAGACAGCTCTGGTGGGGTCACCGCATCCCTGCATATTACTGTGAAGACTGCGGAAAGGTGATCGTCGCTGAGGAAGCACCTGAAAAGTGCCCTGAGTGTGGCGGAACTCACCTGCACCAGGATGAGGATGTACTGGATACGTGGTTCAGCTCCGCACTCTGGCCTTTCTCCACACTTGGATGGCCTGAAGACACGGAGGACCTCAAGTATTATTATCCTACCAGTGTACTGGTTACCGGATATGACATCATCTTCTTCTGGGTTATCAGAATGGTATTTTCCGGAATCGAGACTATGGGCGAGATTCCGTTCAAATACGTATATGTCCACGGCCTCGTAAGGGATGCCGAGGGCAGAAAGATGAGCAAATCACTGGGCAACGGCATCGATCCGCTGGAAGTCATAGAGCAGTACGGCGCAGACGCACTGAGGTTCATGCTGATCAACGGCATTACGCCGGGCAATGACATGCGTTTCATCGAAGAAAAGCTCATGGCTGCCAGAAATTTCGCGAACAAACTCTGGAATGCTTCCAGATTTGTAATAATGAATCTTACAGACGAGGATGAAAATTATCTGCCGATGGCGGATACCGCAGATCTCTCTGCTCTGGCACTGCAGGATGAGGACAAGTGGATCATATCCACTGTCAATGCAGCAGCTAAGGAAATTACAGAGAATATGGAGAAGTTCGAGCTGGCACTGGGAGCACAGAAGACTTATGATCTCATCTGGAACAATTTCTGCGACTGGTATATCGAATTTGTAAAGAGCAGACTTTACGGGGATGACGAAGAGGACAAGAAGGTTGCCAGAGCAGTTCTGGTGAGAGTTCTCAAGGATCTGCTGAAGCTCCTCCATCCGGTAATGCCTTTCATCACAGAGGAAATCTGGAGCAAGCTGCCACATGACGACAGTGAGACGGATGCAGAAAATGAAAGAGGATTCCTGCTCCGTCAGTCCTGGCCTGTATACAGCGAGTCACTGGTATTTGCTGAAGAAGAGGCTATGATGGAACTGGCAACTGAAGCGATCAGAACTGTCAGAAATATCAGAGCTGAGGTTGATGCTCCGCCTTCGAAGAAGGTAAGAGCAGCAGTTCTCGCATCCGGGAAAGCTGAGGATTATCTTAAGAGAGCACAGCGTCACATCATGACTCAGGCAGGTGTGACAGAAATTGATTACATCAGCAGCAAGGATCAGCTTCAGGGCGACGTTCTCTCCGGCGTTATCACAGATGCCGAGATCTTCATCGCAATGGATGACCTTGTGGATTACAAGGCAGAGGCTGAACGTCTTGCAAAGGAAAAGAAGAAACTGGAAGGCGAAGTTGAGAGACTGGAAAAGAAGCTCTCCAATGAGGCGTTTGTCAGCAAGGCTCCGGAAAAGGTCATAGCCGGGGAAAAGGCCAAGCTGGCAGATTATCAGGGCAAACTCGCCAAGGTGCTGGACAGCATCGCATCCGTTGAAAAGAAGCTGGGCTGACCGGCTGGATATTCCGGAACAGGGAGCCTGCGAGGCTCTCTGCTCCGGTCATAAAGAAAAATGACATACGAAGAAGCAATTAATAAAATTCATTCATATCTGGTCTTCGGCTCGAAACTGGGGCTTCACAGGATGAAGTCACTTCTCGGGGTTCTGGGCAATCCCCAGGATTCCCTGAAGATAGTTCACATAGCCGGGACCAACGGCAAGGGATCCGTCAGCAGATATATCTATTCCATGCTGCAGGAGTGCGGGTACAAGGCCGGAATCTATATTTCTCCCTATATCGATCGTTTTACTGAGCGGATCGAATTCGACGGAAGACAGATTTCCCCGGAGGATCTGGCAAAGTATACGAAGACAGTCACAGATGCGGCGGACGCAATGGTGGCGCGGGGAGAGGAAAGTCCGACGGAGTTTGAGATAATCACTGCCATCGGCTTTCTTTATTTTAAGGAAATGGAAGCGGATGTGGCTGTGCTGGAAGTGGGACTTGGCGGAGACGGCGATTCCACAAACGTCTGCTCTAAACCGGAGGTTACGGTCATTACTTCCATATCCTACGATCACATGGAACAGCTGGGCAATACTCTGGAAGAGATCGCTGCCTGCAAAGCGGGCATACTGAAGGACGGGGTTCCGGCAGTGGTATGTGTAGACGACCCGGGTGCGGAGGCTGTGATACGTGGAGTGGCAGAAAAACATCATGCTCCGTATATCAGAGTCAGGGATTTTGAAGCCCGGGACGTTAAGAAGTCCGTGGAAGGTTATTCCTTTGAGGCGGAGCTGGACCTTTCGGCGCTTGATCCGGAGTACGGAAATATGAAAACCGGCAGGGTTCAGCTCTCCATGCAGGGGATGCATCAGGTGGACAATGCGCTCTGTGCGCTGGGGGCTGTGACGGCTATGAAGCTGAGGGGCTGGAACCGGATCAGTCCCGAAAAAATGCTCAGCGGCATAACCAGGGCTGTTCAGCCGGCAAGGCTTGAAGTGATGAACCGGAATCCCTACGTCATTGTGGACGGTTCCCACAATCCTGCAGGGGCGAAGTGCCTCGCGGATACGGTGCTGGAGAATTTCAGGGGAAGGCGCATTTTGCTGATAAACGGAATTCTGAGGGACAAGTCCTATGACGAGATGGTGGACGAATATCTGCGGTTTGAACCGGATGTGATGACTGCAGAGGTGCCGAATCCACGGACAATGGATCCGAAGGATCTGGCGGAGGTCTTCCGCAGCAGGGAATTGTACAGCTCGGGCAGACGAAGTGTCGGCGTGCTGGAGTCACAGGGTCAGATGAAGGAGTTCGTTTCCGGGGCTCTGGACAGATATGACCTGATAGTTTTTGCGGGTTCTCTGTATCTCATGGGTGACGTGCGCAGAATGCTGAAGGATCTGTCAGAGAAGAACTGAAGCGGCAGGTGCCTGAGTCTTTGGAACTGACAGGAGACAGGAGAAGTAAGATGAACGGTGAACAGACAAAGAACAAGATTCTTCTTGTTTACAATCCGAAATCGGGAAACGGGCTTTTCAAAAATAATCTGGACAAGATAATTCGCAGTTTTCAGGATATAGGAATGATGGTACAGCCTGTGAGGGCGGACAATTCACTGAAGCTTGAAGAAGTTCTTTCGAATCTGGATGATTCCTACAGAAAGGTGATCGCTGCAGGAGGTGACGGCACTATAAATGTTGTTGTCAACTGCATGGTGAAGTCCGGATGCGATCTTCCTCTGGCAATTTTTCCGGCGGGAACTGCAAATGATTTCGCGAGCTATTTCAATATCCCTACGGGAATAGACGGGATGATCAGCATTGCTCTGGAGGATCATTACGTTCCGGTGGACGTGGGCAAGTATAATGACAGATACTTTGTCAATGTGGCGGCCATCGGTTCGGTAATTGATGTGAGCCAGAAGACTGAGACCGGGATGAAGAACGCACTGGGGATCATGGCATATTACCTGAAGGCTCTCACGGAGATTCCTTCGTTGAAGCCTGTGCCTATTACAGTAAAGACTCCGGAAAGAGAATTTACGGAGTCCATATTCTTCATGGTGGTACTCAACGGCAATTCCGCAGGAGGATTCAGAAATCTGGGTGCGCACTCATCCATTAACGACGGTTTGCTGGATGTGATCATGTTCAAGGGAGTGAATTTCATCCGTCTGCCGATGCTGCTCATGAGCGTGCTTCAGGGCAGGCATGATGAAAATGATAATGTTATATATTTCCAGACAGAAAAGATCCACATTGAATCGGATATCGATGTCAGTACCGATATCGACGGAGAGGTGGGTGAACCGCTTCCGCTGGATATCGAGCTGCTGCCTAAAAAGCTGCTGGTAAATGTGAGTCCCTACGAACAGGAACAGGAATTATCTGAAGAAGCTGAAAGATGTGAGACGGAAGACGGGGAATGATGAAGAAACATCCCCGATTTGAGGCTCATGAAGGCAGTGTTTATTCTGCGACGGATATGGGAGAGTTGTAGATGTCTTATAAAGTGAAGACGGATGTTTTTGAAGGGCCTTTCGACTTGCTGGTCTATCTGATAGAGAAGGCAGGCGTAAGTGTCTACGACGTCAACATATCAGAAATAACAGATCAGTATATCGCATATGTGAACAGTCTCAAAACCTTTGAGCCTGAGGCTGCTGCCGAGTTTATGGTTCTGGCGGCCACTCTGCTTCAGATAAAATCCAGGATGCTCCTGCCCGGCAGCGATACTGTCAAGACTGAGGACGAAGAGGATCCCCGGACTGAACTGGTACGGCTGATCGACGAATACAGAAAATACAGAGGTGCTGCCGACAATATAAGGACTCTTATGGAGGATGGTTCCCGCTTTTTCACCAAGCCTCGGGAAGATATATCGGAGTATACCGGAGAAACCGTGGAACTGGTGTCCGTGGATATGGACCGGTTTATCGCCTCTTTTGCGATGTTCCTGGACAAAAAACAGCGTGAGGCGGACGTGCGAAGGCGCTATGAACGGGTGGCCAGGGACAGAATGTCCATGGAGGCAAAGGCGGCCCAGATAAAGGTGATGCTTAAGGGCAATGAATCGCTCAGTTTCAGGGAGCTGGCAGGCAGTGAGCCTGACAGGTTTGACCTGGTGCTCACTTTTGTGACGATACTGGAACTGTCCAGAAAGGGTCACATTAACGTGGAACAGGACAGGGTTTTCGGCGATATAATTGTCAGTCTCAGGGAGGATATACCGGAAGATGAGCAATGAGAAGGAAATGATGGGTGCGCTGGAGGCGCTGATGTTCGTCTGGGGCAGACCTCTGGATCTGGGTTCGGCGTCGGAAGCTTTGGACATTTCTCCGGGGGAAGCCCGGGAATGCATGAAGAAACTGATGAAAAAGTATGATGATGCAGAGAGCGGACTCATGATAAGAAATGTGGACGGTGCGTTCCAGTTCTGCACCAGACCGGAGTATGCGGAGTACATTACCCGGTTCTGCACCCCTGTGAGGGAGAAAAAACTGTCGGGTGCGGCTCTTGAGGTGCTTGCGATAGTTGCTTACCGTCAGCCGGTTTCCAGGGCTGTAATAGACAGTATCAGAGGCATAAAGTGCGACAAGGTTCTGGAGGGACTCGTCAACAGAGGACTGGTGGAAATGAGAGGCCACGGCAAGGGCATCGGCCATCCGGCTCTTTACGGGACCACCACCTTGTTTCTCGAAAAGCTTGGTCTTTCCAGCATAAAGGAACTGCCTGACATTGGTACAGATGATCAGGATGGGGAAGTTGATTCCCAGCAGATGGTCTTTGATA
>JAIKWW010000052.1 GCA_024684465.1 Clostridia bacterium
CATGATCAGCGGCTGCTGGGCGGTTGCCCACATGATCAGCTGCCCGATCTGCATGGCTGCGCTTCCCAGAGCTGGCGCACAAACTATTGATAACGCGATTCCCACGCCAATGGTTACGATCGGCGTCAAGAGAATGTCCACCGGCGTCTCACCTGCCACCAGCTTGCCCAGCTCGGAAGCCAGTATCGCCACCACCAGCACCGCCAGCGGCCCGCCGGCGCCGCCCAGAGCGTTTGCCGCGAAGCCCACGGTGATCAGGGAAAACAGTACCAGAGGCGGGCACTTGAGAGCGTGGCCGATAGCCACTGCCATGGCCGGGCCGCTCATGGCGATGGCCAGTCCACCCACGGTGTAGCTGACGCCGCCCACCTCGGCTATCGGGTCAGCGAGAAAAGGAATCCCGAACTGGGTCCCCACAGTGTTCACGATGGTTCCGATCAGCAGCGAACAGAACAGACCCTGGGCCATGGCGCCCAGCGCGTCGATCAGATACCGCTGCACCGAGATCTCGATATTTTTCCTTGCAAAAAATCCCTTTGAATCACTCATACTTCTCCTCCGTACTTACAGAACATTTTTTCAATTATACACTTTTTTCCGAGTATGCGAGTGTTTTTAATCTTGGGAGTTCAAATTAAAGCCTTCATATGCTCCCGGCAATACAAGAATGTACAACAGCCGGACCTGCCCCCGGGCCGGCGCTCTCAGTCCCGCAGTGCAGTTCGCTCCTGACAAGTCTGCCCCCGGGCCGGCCGGCACTCTCATTTTCGCAGTGCAGTTCGCTCCGGGTCCGCTGTTTTTCCGCAACCGGCTGTTGCGTGATTTTTGTGCAACACCGTATTAATATAATCTTGTAAGGAGGACTTGATATGACTACTAAAGACGTACTTTTGCAGCTCCGTACGAAGCACGGCATGTCTCAGGACGATCTGGCCGCAAAGGTCTTCGTCACCAGGCAGGCTGTCTCCCGCTGGGAAAACGGCGACACGGTGCCAAACACCGAGACACTCAAGCTTCTGTCCGGAACTTTTAATGTTTCCATCAATACACTTCTGGGATCCCCCCGAAAGCTCATCTGCCAGTGCTGCGGTATGCCGCTGGAGGACGAGATCATCGGCCGGGATGCGGACGGCAGCCTCAACGAGAGTTATTGCAAATGGTGCTACGCTGACGGAAATTACACTTACAGCAACATGGACGAGCTGATCGACGTGTGTGTTCAGAACATGGCCGGTGGGGATTTTACTGAGGAACAGGCCAGGGAATACATGAAGCAGACGCTTCCGACGCTGGATTACTGGAAGCACTTCGATGAGCTCAGCGACGGCGGGAAGTTCGAGGCCCTGAAGCGGCAGCTGATCGATGAGGTCAATGATCTGGAGATTTCCGGCATGCCGAAGCTGGACCGGCTCAACGGGCTGGTTGGAAGCTTCGTGAATCTGGATTATCCGCTACCGGGCGGCGGCAGCGCCAGATTTCTTGACGATCAGACCACATACCTTGGGAATCAGCTGGAAGTCGATGGCGGCCGCTGCTTCGGCGTTATCGCCAACGAAGGCTTTATCCTTGTGGGCGCCTACGATGCGGGCGGCGCAAACCCGGAGCTGCTGGTCTATAAGAAGCGCGGATGGTAAGGATCCGGCGGATGTCTTTTGTTATTTAAAAATCCGCCGTTTTCATCATTCAAGGCTTTGCGCTATTTGTTTCGAACCGGCGGATTTTACTTTTCCTTGCTCCATCCGCCGGTTCGCTTTCCCAGTCAACTCCAATTCCGGCGGATGCCACTTCTTCCTGGTCCATCCGCCGTTCCCTTGCTCCCGACTTTTTCCAATTCCGGCGGATTTGCTTTCTAATCCCATCCGCCAGCTTTCGATTTTCGGTGAAACGAAATCTAAATTGCTTTTTCACCGAAAATGAACTGCCTCACAACAGTATTGCTATGCTTATATTTTCCAGATGAACTAATTAATATAATTAAATGGTATTTTCTTTACATATTTTCCCAGAATATTCTGGTAATTATAGTATTTAAATTCATAAATGTTATTTCATACTTTTCCATCGACAAATTTCGGGTGATTTTTTCGGTGAAAAACAAATATCGCTCGAGTTTCACCGAAAATTTAAAAGTGAAACAATTTAAAACGGGAAATAAAGATGTCCGGACGAGTATGTCATCACTAAATCAGCGACTGATTTTTGTGTATAAAGCTATCATCCGGTAAAGCGCAAATGTTCGAATCGTTGCAATCAGCGGAAAAACGACTCTACCGATCCGGGCCCCACCGTACTTACAGAACATTTTTCAATTATGCGCTATTCCATAAGTGATATAATAATGGAAATCACTTTAAGGAGGGGCACTATGGCAAACAGGAAGGTTCTCTATCTGACGGATCTGTGTTATCAGGCGAAGGGGCGCAATTACTGCGATGAAGATATTTATATCACCGGCGAGCTGAAGGACATTTTTGATGTCGTTCTCTGTCATCCCAAATGCGCGGAAGGATTCGAGGACGACGTGGATCTGATCATCTTCAGAAATACCGGAAGTGTCATCGGGTACAAGGAGATCTACAGCGCATTCGTCGACCGCGTCCGGAAAAAGGGACTGAAGACATTCAACGCCTTTACCGGCAAGGCTGATATGCAGGGCAAGGAGTACCTGCCGGATCTGTGCCGCGAGGGCTATCCCGTCATTCCTACGGTGGATTCGAAAGGGGATCTGCACCGGCTGCCCGAAACGGAGCATTACGTCATAAAGCCAAAGGACGGCGCGGACTCCATCGGCCTGGAATTTCTGACGAAGGATGAGCTGGCCGGCCGTGAGCTGACTGACGGCGAGTTCCTGATCCAGCCTGAGATCGATTTTGAATACGAGGTCTCATTCTATTTCATCAATGACAAGTTTGAGTATGCCATGTATGCTCCCGACAAAGACAGGCGCTGGGAGCTTCGCGAATACTCCTGCAGCGACGAGGATATCGCATTTGCGAGGAAATTTATCCGCTGGAATGAAATGGCTCACGGAATCCAGCGCGTGGATGCCTGCAGAACCCGTGACGGCGGACTTCTCCTGGTGGAGCTGGAGGATCTGAACCCGTACCTTTCACTGCTCGAGACAGAGGAGTCGACCCGCAGAAGATTTATGCAGGATTTCATCGATGCAATTAATAATGTTTAGCCCCTGGCTGAAAACAGATCGCAGGCGGGCATATTAAAACTGACCTCCTCAAGTTAGATTATTGGTCTAACTTTTGGGGGTCAGTTTATTCTTGGTCTAACTTTTGGGGGTCAGTTCATCCGGACCGGATTCCCTCCGCTTTCTGTTTATATACATGTTACCGCTTTTCCACGCCGGTTTCGCAGCGCCGGCAGATCACTTGTTTTCCAGATACATCTCAAATGCTGCGACAGTGAAGCCGTCGGAGATCGCCTTTCCCCTTATCTGCTCCCGCAGCTGATCCTCAGTGAACAGAAGGATTCCGGTGATCC
>JAIKWW010000074.1 GCA_024684465.1 Clostridia bacterium
CTATCTTAATTATAATTCTTTTCATAGGTCAGATGATATATCTGAGCCGTTTCAATTCTCAGGAATTCAGGGCGCATGGGGCGGATGAAACCCAGACTACGTACATGAGTCTGGGAAACAGAGAAGATTCGACCAGTGTATGGCTTAAACGTGACTTTAATCTCAACGGTCAGATCCTGGATTTGAGAGGCCAGACTATCGACGGCGTTGTGCACAATCATTCCATGGAGCTGGTGGGAGACTGGAGTCTCAGAATTAACATACAGAGCTTTTGTTACATCAATAATTCCTGGTGCGGCACGGTCACGATACACCAGAATGTGGGAACTGAGAACGAGGCTGTTCAGACCCTGGATCTGAGAAATTATGCTCTTGAAGAAGTGGAACTGGACTATTTCTATGACGGAGATCTGCTGATCCCGCTTCAGAAGGGAGACTATGTGGAGTATACCCCGTCCCGGAAGGATCATGAGTACCCGCTTCCGGCAGAGTCTGAAGTCACTGTGGGCATGATATTCTATTTCCCTGATGATTCGGAACTCACGGATTACACTCTGACCTATTCCTATCACAGAACAATCACGGATGGCGTGATGTTTTATGTAATTCTTCTGCTGCTGGCGATCTGGCTTATGGTCCTGCTTCTTGACATGATCTCAAAGAGGATCTATGAGTCGGCACAGCATGAACTTGAACTGAAAAAATCCGGCATTTCCAGCATGTCTGACATGTACGATCTGATCTATATCGTGGATCTGATAAAAAATGAGATAGTTTCCGTGGTAGCAGAAACGGAGTCGGAACTGAAGAAACCGACCAATATGGGTGCGGATCAGATGTTCCGGAATCTGTTCGAATATGATGCAAAAGATGCATTTAAACCTTCGGTTCTCGAATTTACAGATCTGTTGACCCTTCGTGAGAGAATGGAGGGGAAGAAGAATATTTCATGTGAATACGTGAGCAGAAACAAGGGCTGGTGCCGGCTGTACTTCTTTGCCATGGATTATATGGAGGGAAGACCGGTGGACAAGGTCGTGTTCACCCTTCAGATAATCGAGGATGAAAGACGGGAGATGTACGCCATAAGGGAGAGAATCTCCCAGGCAGAGATCGAAAGACGGGAGATGACCGGCAACTTCTACATATTCTCCAGTGAAATGTCCGACGCTATAAGTGATGTTGTTGCTCTTGACAGACAGCTCATCGATGCTGTTCCGGATGCTGCGATGCAGGATCGTATACGTGAAAGCGGACGGTTGATCAACCACTACGGCAAGCTCCTGAGTGATTTTAAGTCTTATAACGGCTATATCATCTCAAACAAACCTTTTGCGGAGCGTGAGTACTATCTCACGGAGATAATTGACGAGGTGGAGGCTGAGCTGAGGGAGTGCATAGACGAATCAAGGGTTCAGCTGATCAGAAAGTGTCCTCAGAATTTCACCGGAAAGCTGGTGGGCATCGCAGATCTGGTGACTTCGCTCATGAAATCTCTGATGTTTGATGCTGCATTCCAGATGATAAGCGGAGAGATAACTCTGTCCGTGTTCACAAAAGAACAGGAGGGAAAACTTCATATCCTGATATCAGTTATCTCCCAGGGAGAGAAGCGGAAGCCTGAGTCCAGAATGCTGAGGCTGAAGCTGGTTGACAGATTCCTCCTGGAGATCGGTTCAAAACTGGGCAGAGTTCAGTCCGAAGCGAACCGTGAAGAGGTATTTTTCGAAATAGACCAGACGGTGGGGGACTGACAAATGATAACAATCGTTTATGAAATCTGTCTGATCATCTCGGTAATAGTCTGGATCTACCTGGCGGGAAGGGATTACCAGAAGATAGACCCGTATTTTTCGGTGTCCAGTACGATAATCCCGATAATCCTTCTCGGTTACTGGCTCAAGACGATGGTTATGAGCGCAGAGGCAGCAATGATGGCATTCTGCTTCATCTATCTGGACAGCACAGTCCTGCTTTTGCTATACACTTTTGCAATTCTTCGAAGCATGGGCTTCAATGTAAGAGTGGGAATAAGATATTTATTCAGTATCATAGCGTTTGCCCATCTGTTCCTGGTGTGGCTGTGTGCGCATAACAGAATGTATTTTGACTCGATATACATTATGGATACAGAATATGGTACCGCCACCATCGTCAGGGACGGTCCGCTGAAGTTCCTGCACGTGCTGTATCTGGCCTGCATTTTCATGGCGATCGTGTTTTTCTTATTGCTCGCGTACCTGCGTAACGGAACCTATTCCCGCAGGACGATGGCACTGTATGCATTATCCACTGCTGCGGGCCTCGTCATCTACGCCAGCGAAACCGTCAGCGAAGTGAATTTTTCCGTGCTGCCGTGTCTGTATGTGATATGTGAAGTAGTGGTCGTGGCGAACTACGATCTGGCGCTGGCCCACGATGTGTCAGCCATTATATCCGCCCATCAGATCGCACAGGGCAGCCGGGGATATATGGCGCTTGACAGAAAGAACCATTTCCTGAGCTGCAATGAAAAGATGATCGAGTTCCTGCCGGAACTGGCAACTCAGATGGTGGATTCGGCTCTTCCGGACAAGGGCGAAACGGCCCGACTGTGCAATTCACTGATCTATTCCTATGAGAGACATGGGAAAAATTCGGAAAAATATGTCAAGGACGGGATGACCTACATCGCGGAGATCAACCCTTTCTTTGTCCGCAAGAACGGCAAGCGGAAAGGATATATCTTCGACGTACGCGATGCTACAGAGGAACAGAAAGCACTGGACGTCATGGCTTCGTACAATGACTCGCTGAATGAGCAGGTACGGCTGAAGACGGAGAACATCCTCGAAATCCAGAACAAGATCGTTGCCGGCATGGCGAACATGATAGAAAACCGTGACAATAACACCGGCGGTCATGTAAAGCGCACCAGTGACATCATCAAGATCGTCATCGATGAGATCCGCAAGCAGGGAGTCATACCTATGGATCCCGACTTCGCAAGGGATATCGTCCGGGCTGCGCCAATGCACGACCTTGGAAAGATCATCGTGGAGAACAGCATCTTGAACAAGCCGGGCAAACTCACCGATGAAGAATACGAGATCATGAAGCAGCATTCCACAAAGAGCGGCGAGATGGTAATGATCCTTCTGGACGGCGTGGAAGAGGAGCATTTTGTAAAGATCGCTTACAACGTTGCAAGATTCCATCATGAGAGATGGGACGGAATGGGTTATCCTGAAAAGCTCGTGGGCAGCATGATACCGATCGAGGCGAGGATCATGGCCATCGTCGATGTGTATGATGCCCTGGTAAGCGAGCGGAGTTACAAAAAAGCCATAGAGTTCAGCGTTGCGGAGAAGATCATGAGGGAAGGCATGGGAACGCAGTTCGATCCGAACCTGCTGGACGTCTTCCTGGGATGCCGTGAGCAGCTTGAAGAATACTACCGCATCAATCGCTGAGTAAATGGCTCCGTTTTGAATGAAAAAGAGGACATTATATGGCATTTGATTTTAAATATGTGAGAATCGAGGGTAAGGAACTGGCGCCCAACACCATGCATCCCAAAGGGATATTCAGCATGTGCTGGCAGCTCATCCAGAACGACGTGATGATAGGGGAGGACGCAGATCTTTTCAAAGAAATCGACTCCTGGTTCGCGGAGTATCTTCCGTATCCGCCCCAGTGCAGGAATCAGGAAGCTGTGATCTGCTGGTTCAAGACCGAGAACTCGGAGGAAATGATGAAGATGATCCGTCCTGCGCTCTGGCTGCTGGAGAGATACAATCACCCTTACTTCGTGGTCTATACAAACACGCCGGGAGAGATCGTCTATGAAGACCGGTATCAGGTGGTCACCAGAGCCGAAGGGTATCTTCAGATCGACGAACTTCAGGAATCCTGGTCTCCGGAGGAGTAGTATTATTAATATCGCATGCCTCCGGCAGGCAGATCACGGGTTTTGAAAGCTTTTATCGAGACTATCGAATACTTTTAATGAAAAAACCGCAGGGGGCAAACCTGCGGTTTTTGTCGTAATGGAAAAAATAACAACATTCAAATTTAAAAGGAGATCATCCATCTGTAATTAATATCGGTACGGGCCGCATTTAATTAATAAGGATATGAAAATATTTTTCGTTTCTTTTTTGAGAAAATGGATGAAAGTTCACAGGCAACATCAAAGTATGAATAAAAAATAAGATTAGTTTGATATTCAAAGTAGTTGCACGGAGAGCCGTATGCTGATAGAATAGGTAATCATTGATTTATGTTTATGCTCGAACTATTACCAGACAAATTGTTTTGTTTGCAGATAAAATATTTTGATGTTGGAAGGGATTGGATTACGTATGGCCAACAACAGAAAATTCAGAAACGATCTTTACCCGGTCAGGGATATAACGGATATAAGAGATATGTTAAGCTCGTCGGCGAGGCTCTACGGTGACGATCCGGCTCTGCTGATAAAAAAGAATCAGGGAGAAAAATTCACCCCGGTGAGTTATGATCAGCTGAAGCAGGATGTGGACGCGCTGGGTACGGCGCTGGTGAGTCTCGGACTCAAAGGCTGTCACATCGGCCTCATAGGAGAAACCAGATATCAGTGGATCCTGTCGGATCTGGCGGTAGTCTGCGGCACCGGCGTACTTTCTCCCCTGGACAAGGATCTGCCGGTGGAGGAGTTGAACAATATGTTCAACAGAGCTCACATGTCGGCGGTCATCTACTCCGGCAAAGTGGAGGGCAGGATACTGGAGGCGATCCGCAGGGAACATCAGCTGAAATACATAATCAGCATGGATTCTGCGGAGCACGTTGGCAAGCGCCTGTCTCTCAGCAAACTGCTGGAGGAAGGACGTGAGATGCTTCGGAATGGTAACCGGGATTTTGTCGATGCTGAGATAGACCCTGAAGCCATGGCTTATCTTCTTTTCACTTCCGGAACCACCGGATTTGCGAAGGGCGTAATGCTCTCCCATAAGAATATTGCGACAAATACTGTGAAAATGGCGAGATATTTTCACATCAACAGAAGGGAAGTATCACTTTCAGTGCTTCCGATACATCATACTTACGAGCACACCTGCGATATTATGGCGTCACTGTATCAGGGCGGCACTGTCGCTCTCTGCGAGGGACTGAAGCACATTTTCTCAGATATGAGGGAGGTGAAGGCGTCTCTCATGATGGGAGTTCCTCTGATATACGAGATGATGTACAAGCGCATCTGGAAGCAGGCGGAAAAGAATCAGAGAACCGAGAAATTGAAGATTCACATGGACTTTGTAAGAAGGCATGAAAACATGGATACCGGCGTCAGGAGACTGCTGTTCAATAAGGATGTCCATGCGGCATTGGGTGGAAATATGCGGTGTATGGTTTCCGGCGCGGCGGCCATCGATCCGGACATCGTGGAGTTTTTCAACACAGTGGGGATCAAGATGATCCAGGGTTACGGCATGACGGAAAGCTCGCCGCTGATCACTCTGAACAGGGACAGGTATCACAAGAACGGCTCGGTGGGACAGGCCATGTTCGGCTCAAGGGTAAAGATAGACGATCCCGATGAGGACGGCATAGGTGAAGTGCTCACCAGAAGTGAGTCTGTGATGCTGGGGTACTATGAGGACGAACTGAACACTGCAGCAGCTTTCAAGGACGGATGGCTCAGGACCGGAGACTACGGTTACCTGGATGATGAGGGCTTCCTCTATCTGACAGGCAGAAAGAAGAATGTGATCATAACCAAGAACGGAAAGAATGTTTTCCCTGAGGAAGTGGAATTCTACCTGATGAAGAGTCCATACATCTCCGAGGTTATCGTCAGTGGGGACGAAGACGGCAGAGGCGACCTGGTGGTGACGGCGCACATCGTGCCTGACATGGCCGAGATCACGGAGGCTTTCGGGGAACTCGACACTGAAGGGCTCAACAAGATCTTCAAGGAAGTGGTGAACTGCACCAACGACCAGATGCCTTCCTACAAGAGGATCCGCAGGGTAGAGATCCGCAGGGAGGAGTTCAGGAAGACCAGTACCCACAAGATCCGCAGAAATGCGGAAACGCTGAAAGCTCCAGAGGGTTCGGAATGCTTTGAGGCCTGATCCGGGTCGGGTCTTTTGCAGGCTGTTCGCCGGCGGAGCCGGGGCTGATCATATTAATATTAATGGGATGAATCCACGATTTTTCACAGAAATCCGTTGCGGTTTTTTCCGTAATGTATTATCCTAAATGAAAAGCGTTGAAGGAGACCGATTCTGTCGGAACTGCACTACAGAGAGGTGAAGATGGCTGAGATTTCACCGTGCGGATACAGATGACACTACTCCGGAGCTGCGTGCGAGAAAGTCCGGACTTCGTTTCGTTAGACGGGCACAAGCATTGCCGCGGGCCCTCCGTTAAGGGGTAAATGAGTGAAAACACAAGGTGGAACCGTGCTATACAGCACCCTTGGGAAATAATCTGAGGGTGTTTTTTATTTTGCCGAAATTCACTCGGGAGATGAAAGACGTCCTTATATTAAGAAGCTCAGAAAAAGGAGAAAAAAACATGAAGATTATCTACAATGACGGAACAGTAGCTGAGTGCCCGGCAGAGGAGGAACAGCACGTCCTTCGCCATTCTGCGGCGCATATCATGGCACAGGCGATCCAGCGCCTCTATCCGGAGGCTGACTTTGCCTATGGTCCGGCAACTGAAAAGGGTTTTTACTACGATGTGGATCTCGGGGACAAGAAGATCTCTGATGAGGATCTGCTCGCGATCGAGGCTGAGATGAAGAAGATCATCAAGGAAAACCTGAAGTTCAAGTCATTCACTCTGCCGAGGGAAGAGGCTGTGGCTCTCATGAGGGAGCGTCACGCAAAGTACAAGGAGGAGCACATCGGGGATCTGCCTGAGGATGCTACGATCTCCTTCTTCCAGCAGGGAGACTATATCGATATGTGTGTGGGACCTCATATCCTGTACACCAAGGCGCTGAAGTCATTCAAGCTGACTCAGACGTCCGGCGCTTACTGGAAGAACGATGCGAAGAACAAGATGCTCACAAGGATCAACGGCGTTGCTTTCGCGACCAAGGAGGAACTGGCTGAGTACGAGAAGCAGGTGGAGGAGGCAAAGGCTCGCGACCACCGCAAGATCGGCAAGGAAATGGGTCTGTTCATGACAGACGATCTGATCGGAAAGGGTCTTCCTATGTTCCTGCCGAACGGCTATCTGGTATGGCAGCAGCTGGAGGATTACATCAAGGAAAAGGAACGCAGACTGGGATACAATCACGTCATGACTCCATGTGTGGGTTCGGTCCAGCTGTACAAGACTTCCGGACACTGGGATCATTACAAGGACAACATGTTCCCGCCTATGGAAGTGGAGGGTGAGAGTTTCGTCCTACGCCCTATGAACTGCCCTCATCACATGATGATCTACGCAAGCAGACCTCACAGCTATCGCGAGCTGCCTATCCGTATAGGTGAGATCGCCCATGATTTCCGTTTTGAGTCTTCCGGTACTCTGAAGGGCATCGAGAGAGGCCGTCACTTCTGCCAGAACGACGCTCATCTGTTCGTGACTCCGGATCAGATCGAGAGTGAAGTGGGCAGAGTTGTTGACCTGATCTTCGACGTGTACAAGGACTTCGGCATCACTGATTACCGCTGCGTTCTCTCCCTGAGAGATCCTGAGGACAAGGAAAAGTATCATCAGGATGACGAGATGTGGAACAAGGCAGAGAACGGCCTGAGAAAGGTTCTCACGGATCTGGGCATCGAGTTCACTGAGGAGATCGGCGAGGCTGCATTCTACGGCCCTAAGCTGGACGTAAACGTGAAGCCTGCAGTAGGCGGAGAGTACACTCTGTCCACCTGCCAGCTGGACTTCTGCCTGCCTGCAAAGTTCGACCTGAAGTATGTGGACAGCGAATCAAAGGAGCAGACTCCGGTTGTTCTGCACCGCGCGATCCTGGGTTCACTGGACCGTTTCATGGCTTACATCATCGAGGAGACGAAGGGCAAGTTCCCTACATGGCTGGCTCCTCAGCAGGTAAAGGTCATCCCTATCTCAGAGAAGAACATGGAATATGCTGAAAAGATCCACAGCATGCTCAGGGATGCAGGCATCCGCGCATCTCTCGACGGCAGAAATGAGACCATGAAGTACAAGATCCGTGAGGGGCAGCAGGTTGAAAGAGTTCCTTACATGCTCATCCTGGGCGTAAAGGAAGAGGAAGAGGGACTGGTTTCTGTGAGAAAGCGCGATGAAGTTCAGAACGAGACCATGAAGGCTGAAGACTTCCTCAAGAAGATTCAGGAGGAGATAAGAAATAAGGCTCGCTAATGAAGCCAGCCTCCGGCTGAAATTGTCCTGATGCAGGTTCGACCTGAAACAGGCCGCGTCCGGCGGACCGGATCAGCCCGGAAGAACACAGAGATTAAGAAATCCCGTAAGTGCGGCGACAGCCGCGCTTACGGGATTTTTGTATCTCAGTATCAGTTGTGCTGATCCTCCGGGTTCTACTTGTTCAGTCTGTTCACCAGAGTCGGCAGGGCGCGCTCGAACTTTACGCCGTACCAGTGGCTCTCGTCTCCGATGGTGTGCTTTATGCTCTCCACAACGAAGTCCGCCGCGATGGACGCAGCTTCCAGAATGCCCTTGCCCTGCATGAGGGAGCCTGTG
>JAIKWW010000078.1 GCA_024684465.1 Clostridia bacterium
AGTAGTATCCGACAAACGGCCCTGCCGGATGTGCTCCCCGCCGGAGCATATCCCGGCGGGGCTTTTCTCTTCAGATAGCGAAGTTACAGAAACAGAACCCCTGTAAATGCTTTTGTTACTGAACGGGCATGGTTGAGAGGGTTATTTCCTATCTTGAGTTAAATATTTAACATATTGATTATAGAAAAAACTATCATAAATGTGGGGGCAAAACAGAATATAAAATAATACAATGATATTGGACTTGTACATGACGGGCACCAAACGTCGGGTCTTGAACAGCAGGGCGCTGGTGTTCTCCTTTTGCAATCCGGGATGGACGGGCTCACTTGCCGAAGTGAGCACCCGGTTGCAGAAACCGTTAAAGATCGACGACGTCATGGAAGCCCTTTTTCCCGGTTGAGGCTGTGAACGGGAGAGCAGGAATCAGGAGGCTCTTTCGTATATCATAGGTGATCGGTGTTATGTTATGGAATATTTTTATAAGAAACGCTGCCTGCGGGCAGTTGTTTCTTTTTTTTGACCTTTTGAATAAGTGCATTATTACTGCCTTATTTTTGTAATAGCGATAGAACATATTTATTGCAAATAATAGCTTTAGTTTATTGGTTTTAAATCATCAATTGTGGTAAGGTATAAGCATGTCTTAAGATTAGGGAGGTACTGCTTTAATGCCTATTGTGATTCAGAACGATCTTCCTGCAAAGAAGATTCTGGAAAATGAAAATATATTTGTAATGGATGAGGAACGCGCAGGGACTCAGGAAATACGTCCCCTTCAGATCGCGATCCTCAACCTCATGCCTCTGAAGGAGGATACCGAGCTGGACATCCTCAGGGTGCTTTCGAATTTCCCGATCCAGCTCAAGATCACCTTCCTCATGGTTCACAACGAAGATACTTCATATGTAGCTCCGTCCCATCTGAATCAGTTCTACGTATTCTGGGACGAGGCGAGAGAGCGGCGCTTTGACGGTCTGATAATAACCGGGGCTCCCGTTGAGAGAATGCCTTTTGAGGAAGTATATTACTGGGAAGAGCTCAAGGAGATAATGGAATGGTCCAAGAGCCACGTGTACAGTACCTTCCATCTGTGCTGGGGTGCCCAGGCAGGACTCTATTACCATCACAACATCGAAAAACAGTTGATGCCTGAGAAGCTCAGCGGAGTTTACCGCCACAGGGTAATTCACAGAAAGAAGATGATCATGAGGGGAATGGATGACTATTTCATGGCGCCTCAGTCCCGCTACACGAAGGTGGACGAGAAGGCCATCGCTGAGAATCCTGAGCTGTATGTGGTTGCCGAGGGGGCAGATCCGCTGGGGGATGTGGGCAGTACCATGATCCTTGCATATTCATCCAGACAGATCTTCATGACGGGTCATACCGAATATGACAGACTGGACCTGGACAAGGAATACAAGCGCGACCTGACAAAGGAAAAGGATCCTCAGATTCCGGTGAACTACTATCCTGACGATGATCCTTCAAAGGAACCGATACTCTCCTGGAGATCCAGCTCCAACTCCATCTACAGCAACTGGCTGAACATCGTCTATCAGGGTACGCCATACGATCTGAACGATCTGACAGATGTTACCGAAGACAGCTATCTGAAGGAAGAAAAGGCCACATCAGACGATATCGCATAGGCCGCGAAGGTGTATTTTATTGGAATAATGAGGCTTTTGCCGATATTTCCACGAAAATATACCGTTTTTACAGTATTCATTACATTCCGGTTACGTTTTATTTGAAAACATTATGCGTTATTGAAATCAGACTTCGTTAAAATTATAATTAAGATGATTTGGTGATCGTATAATAATTTTATCTGGGGTGTGATTAATTAATGGTTAACAGACAAAAGAAGTACGAATTTTCCGGCGCAACAATTAACGTGAACGGGCACATTCTTCACAGGATACGCGCGGTACGCGATTTCAGCGATGTTAAGGCTGGAGAACTGGGAGGCTACATAGAGAATGAGAGAAATCTCTCTCACCGGAGTCTCTGCTGGGTTTACAACGATGCCAGAGTTTACGGCGACGCCTCTGTGGCGGACAACGCCAGAGTGAGCGGATCCGCGGCCATCCATGGGAGGGCTTCGGTGTACGGTTCTGCGAGGATAGGACTGAATGCATGCGTTTGTGATGACGCAAAGGTTTCAGGCAGTGCGTTTGTTCTTGGATCTGTATCCGGAAGAGCCTGGGTTACAGGATCCGCAAATGTGGCACAGGGTGCCAGTGTATTTGACAGCGCATGTGTCATTGACAATGCAAGGATAAACGGAGAGGCAAAGGTTTACGGAAATGCCGTGGTTAGAGACAGGGCGGAAGTCCGCAACCAGGCTGAGGTGTTCGAGAATGCCGAGCTCCGCGAGAATGCCATGGTCTGTGACAATTCAAAGGTCTTCGGGAGCGCAAAGGCGTGGGGTCATGCCCGCTTCTACAACAAGGCCAGAGTTCACGGCAATTCGAAGGTCTTCGGCTGTGCAAAGGTCTACAAGATGGCCGAGGTCCTGGGAGATGCTGTGGTGTTCGGCAGATCAGCCATCTTCGATAATGCGCGCATATATGAGAATGCACAGATCTGCGGTGATGTGAAGGTGTACGGAGATGCGAACATCTACGGAGACTGCCTGATCTACGGGCAGACGCGCATATTCGACAGTGCGAAGATCTGTCACAACGCGGCAGTGGGCGGAAGAGCCCAGGTGTACGAGAATGCCGAGGTCCGTGGAAGAGTCAGGGACGTGTCCAGCGTACACGGCATGGCGCTTGTGGAACGGAATGAAAATGTGGACGGCAGAGCCGACATTTTCTGATATAATAGTACCGACTGATCTGCGGGATTCAGTTATCCTGCAGATTTTTTTATTTCTGCGATCATTAGTTTTATCGTAATCCGGAAGTCACACTTGAAATATAGTCTCAAAGGAGTAAACTAGATGAAAGGTCCGTCAATGGACGGGTTGGATCTGAAAACTTACGAAGGACGTCTCGGCGCTTTTCGCAGGATCTTCGACCCGGAAAACAAGATAGCGAACGACGTCATCAGTCTCAGACCTGAGCTGGTGGAATACGGTGAAGATGACACGCTCATCGTAAGGTTCCATCCTCAGGAGTGGCAGCTGAACGGCATAGGATATGTCCAGGGAGGGTTCCTGGCAGCGTTTATAGATGTGGTCTGCGGCCCGATGGCTGCTGTCTATGCAGAAAACCGCACTGCGGGAAGCCTCGATATGCAGATGAATTATCTGCGGCCGGTGACCATGAAGGACAGTGAGTTTCTGGTGAAGGCACAGGTGGTCAATGACACCCGGCGCACCACCCACATAAGGGCAGAGCTGATAAAGCAGAACGGAAAGGTGGCGGTCACGGCTTCCACCAATGTTATGAAGGACGAACCTGAGAAGTAGAACAGAAGAAGTCTGCAGGAAGCAGTTTGCAGGCAGGTATTGAATATGGGGGCAGGGTTTTATTATGGCAATAATGAAGACTATCAGCGGGAAGATATTCGACCCGTTAACTATGAAACCGGAGGATGTGCTGCTGGAGGACATAGCCCACGGTCTGAGCCTGTTGTGCCGGGGAGCGGGGCAGATCAAGTTTTTTTACAGCGTGGCACAGCATTCCATAAACTGCGCCCTTGAGGCAAAGGCCAGGGGCTGGAGCGACAGGCTCGTGCTGCTCTGCCTGATGCATGATGCCAGCGAGGCTTACATCAACGATATCATACGTCCGGTGAAGGTTCATCTGCCGGATTACAGGAAAATAGAGGACGTGGTCATGGACGCCATCCTGACCAGGTTCGGACTGACGGGTCTGACAAGAGAGGAGCTGGAAAAGTGCAAGCTCATCGATAACGAACTTATGAATGATGAGCTGATCGCCATGTTTACCGGCGAGGAAGAACGCATTCCGTCCATCATGGCCATAAAACCGGACATGGAGGAACACCTTCCCCGAGAAATGGAAAAGAAATTCCTGGAGGTTGCCCGTGGTCTTCTTTAAGCTCGGATCATCATAAGTCAAACTTCCATACTGATCGATTCTAACTCCATCTGTCGGTGGAGTTTTTTTATCTGTTATCATATGTCTGTTTTATTTTTTCTGCTTATCAGCCGATATAAATAAAGTAACATTTACAGCAGACAGAGGTTAGGATTGGACTATGGACAAGGATTTACTTATTGATGAAGGCATCGGGGCGAAGGAAGCGGACAGGGCTTCTTTGTCGGATTCAGCAGAAGACAGGAGAATAATAGCGGCGCTGGCTTCAATTTATAATTCTCTTCACATCATCGACCTGAAGAGCATGACGTACAGAGAGATTCGTGCGAACTATGCGCTGCACCGGTTGCTGGGAGACAGTGGGAAAGTCTTTGATGATTTTAAGGAGATCATGAGTACCGTCTGTTCCGCAGAGTATATGGAAAAAATGCGTACATTCGTGGATCTGGAAACACTTCCGGAGAGAATGGGAAACGAGGACAGCATCGAGTTTGAGTACTTCGGTCCGATAAACGGCTGGACGAATGCGGCTTTTTTTGCCCTTGACAGGGACGAAGAGGGAAATGTCACAGAGGTTCTCCTGGGGACGAGGAATATTAACACGATCGAAGATACAGACGTCGGATACAAGAATGTGGTTCAGGCACTCTCCGGAGTGTATCTGGCAGCTATGCATATCAATCTGTCAGACGGCGAGATCTCGTCGATGCTTCTTCCGGTGGAAGCCCGGAAATATATAGGGGCTGTGGACAGAAAGTACGATGCGGCAAAGGATGTTGTCATCGAGCATTTTGTGGCGGAGGAGTACAGACTGCAGATGTCATATTTCATGGATCTGTCTACTCTGGCTGACAGGCTCAGGGATAACAGATATATTTCCATGGATTACATAGGTACGGAAGGCAAATGGCGGAGCATGATCTTCACTGCGGCTCAGATCGATGAGGAGGGAGTTGTGAAACAGGTCCTCCTGGCTATCGAGGATACCCATGCAGAGAAGAACAGGCAGTCAGATCTGGAATATCAGGTTGAACATGATGCGCTTACAGGTTTGCTGAACCGCTCAGCATATGAGAAGTATACAAATCTATACAAGGGAACCGAGATCCCGCTGGTGTTCATGCTGATAGACATCAACAAATTCAAGCAGATCAACGATACATACGGACATGAAGTGGGCGATGCGGTTCTCAGGGATTTTGCCGATGCTCTCAGTTCACATTTCGACTCATCCGATCTGGTGATGAGGATAGGCGGGGACGAGTTCTGTGTGCTTTTGTCGGGGTATGATCAGATGAAACCGGAAACTCTCACTGACATTGTGGAGCGTGTCAACAATGTCATGAGGAAAGGTACAGAAAAAAGACCTGCCACATCGGTGAGCGCCGGAATCACTTATTCCGCCGCCGGGTTCAGGGAGGATACATACAAAAATGCGGACAGAGCGCTCTACAAGGCAAAGGAGACCGAGGGCGGATGCGCTGTTGTCCACGAGCAGACACCGTCCGAATGGGCGGAACAATTCGCCGGCTGGGTGGATAAATAGATGAAGTTTAATTCACTTTTAGAGTAATCTTTAGATATCTTTTGCCGATATTTATTATTGAAGGTTATGTTATATGGGTGTCCTGTTTCGTCGGGAGGCGGCAGGATACCAAGGGATAGAAGGAGAAGCGGAAATGTTGGATTTTACGATATTACAGCAGTTTATTGACAATTCAGATAATAAGGATTTCCCTGCACTTATCAGTGAGTGGGAACTGGTGGACGGAGCTCAGTCTGTACACGGACTCATCTTTACACTCAGAAACAAGATCAACCACAACGAAGTTTCTGTGCTGGGCTGGGACAACATCATGGAGCTGAATGACTATCAGATTCAGTTCAAAGCTCAGGGTTACAAGGATGTCTATTATTTCCTGGAACTTCTGGAGGACAAGTTTGCAAAGAACAGAGCTACTCAGCTTGCTGAGCGCCTGACTCCGGCACTGGCTGAGCTGATAGAGGAGAAACAGCTCATGCCTGCCACGGAAAAGAATGGCAACGATCCTTCTGATGATGTGGAATTCGTCAAGATGATCGCAAAGGACGGCGCAAGGGAACAGAGTATCCGTGCCCGCCTGAATTCCCTGTTCAATTATGGAACACCGGCTCACAAGAGCATCGCGGACTTCTGTCACAACCAGACAAAGGCTGCAGTGAGAAAGGCTCTTGAGGCGAAGACACTGAAATAAAGCTGACGATCTGCCGGGAGCAGGCGAGCGGCATTAATAGTGAGATAGAGACCCCTTTTGTTGACAAGAGGGGTCTTTTTGTGCAAATAATATAAAAAACATGCAACCTGTCACAGAATTTTGCGCTTACTCTTATGAAGGGAGGATAAAAGATGCTGAGTGATACGATGATCGTCGATATGTTCGTGGCCCGGGATGAGGCTGCCATCGACGAGAGCAGAAACAAGTACGGCAGGGCGATCCTGGCCGTGTCACGAGGACTTCTCCGGGACGAGGAGAGCGCAAGAGAATGTGAGAATGACACCTATTTTCAGGCGTGGAACAGCATACCGCCGCACGAACCGAGGACGTATCTGTTTCCGTTTCTTGCGCGGATAACCCGGCACATCTCGCTGGACCGCTGCAGAAAGAGGAACGCGGCGCGGCGGAGTGCGGTGGTGGACGAGCTCACCTGCGAACTGCAGGAATGCTCTGCGGATCCGGCGGAGAATGTGGAAAAGAAGATGGAAATGAAGGAACTCTCCGGACTGCTGTCGGTTTTCATCCGGTGTATGCCGGATGAGCAGCGGATGGTCTTCATGCGGAGATACTGGTACGGAGATACGGTCGCTGAAATCGCGGGACACCTGGGATGGAGCGACAGCAAGGTCAAATCCATGCTGTTCAGACAGAGAAAACAGCTTGGAGAATTCCTGAAGAAAGAGGGGTACAGGCATGGCTGATGAAAAGAGAACTTTCCCGGAGGGGGAAAAAATCCTGGACGCACTGGAAAATATAGACGGGGATCTCATCGAAGAGAGCACCTGGGAGGCATATGAAAGCAGGAACGGCACAGATGCGGGGAGAAAGGTTATCCGTTTCAGAGGAAGGAAGGTCGCGGCTCTGGCGGCTGCGGCAGTAATGGTGATGGCCTTCGGCCTGGTGGCGTTTGCGGCGGAGGTAAACAGCGACTTTGACGCGGCACTTCTGAGGACTCTGGGCCTCAGTCCGGAGGAGTGCACCCAGCTGGATGACGGTACAGTTCAGATAGATGCGACTTCGGAATCCTCCGGCGTCTCATATGTGAAGGACGGAGCAGTTCTTGTGGAGGGACGGGAAGCCACCGCAACTATGAGGGTGGTTCAGTCGATAGGTGATGACAGGTCAGCGGTGATCCGGATTTCTACGGATATTGAGGCTCCGGCAGAAATGGTGGAGGGAAGAGACTATCTCTACTTTGACAATTGCATCGCCAGTCTCACTGACAACGGACTTTTCGGAAGCAAGCCGGGAAGCTGCGGTTCAGTCTTTGAAACTGTGGTGGAGAACGGAAAAGTCGTTCTTATCGTAACCATATCAGATATGGAAGATCTGAATACAGCTTCGGTGGACATATCTCTCAGCAACCTGATGATGGCTCACGATCTGGGTGAGGAGAATAATCCGGCTGAGGCACAGAAGATCTTTGAGGGTTCGTGGAATCTCAAGTGGACATATAATTACAGTTCACGGAAGAGAGTCGTCAAAGTCAATGAGGATGTGGGAACTGTCGGGGAACCTGTGACGCTCAAGTCTGTTGAGATCTCACCTATGGGAATCCACGTGGAGGCTGTGGGAAGCCGCGATGGCGCCGCATGGCAGGCGGCTGAGAATCCGGATACTGAGGCGGCAGGCTCGGTATTTGAACTCCTGTCCATCACCGGAATAAGGATGTCGGACGGTACAGTCAGAAACTTCTATTCTTCCGATGTGGGCGGAATGACCACGGATATCACCGGTATAACCTTTTCGAATTACGTAAATACTGCTGCCCACGGCGGAGGGGTACTGATCCCGGATCAGGTGACGGCGGTCTTTATCAATGGCAGAGAAATCCCTTTGGGGTGAGGCTGTTTTGCGAAAAATGTCTGAAAGGGCCGTTGACAACAGAAGGCTGCGATAATATAGTATATACATGTTAGCTAATGGTGTTATCTTACCGTGGGAGTGGAAGCTCGGGGGCGGAGTATGCCAAGGGACAAGACGGATACGCATAAGAAAGTGCTGGCGGCGGCGAAAGAGGAATTTGCGGAGTACGGCTTCGAAAAAGCCTCTATGCGCCGGATCGGAGAGCGCTGCGGGCTCACTGCGGCGGGACTCTACCGACATTGCAGGGACAAGTCGGATCTGTTCGATCAGATAGTGGGACCTGCGGTGGAGGAACTGGAGCGCTGGATAGATGAGCATGTGGAGCAGAGCCGGAAGAATCTGGATAATCCGGACGCGCTGTTCAGAAATACTGAGATAGATATGGTGGAGGAACTGGTATTTCCCCACATGGATGACTACAGAATTCTGTTGACAGGAGCTCAGGGCACGAGATATGAGAATTTCATGCATGACCTTGTGGAAACCCAGGCTGAGATATCCGACAGTTTCATCGATGCGATGGAACTCAGAGGTTATCCGGTGAAGCGGGTGTCCGGCAACGAGATGCATCTGCTGCTCAGCGCCTACGTCACGGCTCTGTTTGAACCTGTGATCCACGGTTTTACTCATGATGAGGCGATGCGCTGCCTCCGGACTGTCGAGGCGTTCTTCATGCCGGGCTGGAAGATCCTGATGGGATGTGAGAATCAGCCTGCGGCAGATAAAAGCCCGAAGTAAACCCGTTTTTCCGGAACTCAGGGTGACACTTGAAAATAATATAAATTTAACAGCCTGTCCGAAAGGACAGGCTTGATGTTTGTTATGGGGTTAGTTAAGACTAACTCAAGTATGTTAGCTAACGGATAAGAAAGGAGAACAACTTATGGAAAAGGAAAAAAAGCGGCCTTCATCCATCGGATGGGTGCTGGGACAGGCGGGACCTCACAGAAAGGAACTGTGGCTCGCGGTGTTCTTCGCACTGGTGGGCGTGGTTTTTGCCATCGCGCCGTACTTTGTCATCATCAGGATAATCCGGAATCTGATGGACGGAAACGGGGACGTGTCTTTTTACATGAATCAGTGCGGGATAATGGCGGCAATCTGGGTGGCCAGATCACTGCTGCACTCTGTCTCCACATCCATCAGTCACAGAGCGACCTTCGCAACTCTGGGAGAAATGCGCAAGCGCTGCACCGACAAGCTGGCTCGAATGCCCCTGGGAGATATTCTGAACAGAAACTCCGGAGCGCTGAAGAACACACTTATAGAGCGGATCGACAGCATCGAGACAACCCTGGCGCACATTATCCCGGAGTTTACGGCTAACCTGCTGATTCCGGTGGGAATACTGATCTACATTTTCTTCATCGACTGGCGCATGGGGCTGGCCTCAATTCTCACCATTCCCGTGGGGCTGGTCTGCTACATGATGATGATGGTGGGCAGTGAAGAACCCTACATGCGCACGCTGAACGCCACGAAGGCTTTGAATGACACTGCGGTGGAGTACATCAACGGCATCCAGGTTATAAAGGTGTTCGGAAAGACGAAGAACAGCTATGAGCGGTTCACCCGGGATGCAAACGAAGCGGCTCACAGTTTCATAGACTGGATGAGGGACTGTATCATACCGTTTACCTTTGCCATGGTGATCATGCCTTCAAATCTGATATCTGTGCTCCCCATCGGAGGAATCCTGATGCAGCACGGGATGCTGTCCGCGGAGGATTTCATTTCCGTGCTGATCCTCTCTGTGGGCCTGATCACGCCGTTGGTGACTCTCATGGGTTACTCGGATGACATCCGGACTATGGCCACCATATTCGGTCAGGTGAGGGAAATCCAGGAAGCGCCGGAAATGGAGCGGGCTGCAGTTGGGGCTGTTCCTGCCGGAAACGATCTGAAACTTTCCGGGGTGCGGTTTTCCTATGGCGAAACCGAAGTGCTTCACGGCGTGGACATGGAAATCCCGGAGGGCAGCTTCGTGGCGCTGGTGGGGCCGAGCGGCAGTGGAAAGAGCACTATCGCGAGGCTCATAGCGTCTCTCTGGGACGTGGATGCGGGCTCAATCACCCTGGGGGGTACCGACATTAAAAATATTCCTCAGGAGATCTGCGCAGACAGGGTGGCCTTTGTCTCTCAGGACAACTACCTCTTCAACATGACCATCCGTGAGAACATCCGTCTGGGCAGGGCGGATGCCACGGACGCCGAGGTGGAGGAGGCTGCAAAGAAAAGCGGCTGCCACGACTTCATCATGAGCCTGGAGAAGGGTTACGACACCATGGTGGGCTCTTCCGGCGGACATCTTTCAGGCGGCGAGCGGCAGCGTATCTCCATAGCCCGGGCCATGCTCAAGGCGGCGCCTGTGGTTATCCTTGACGAGGCCACTGCATACACGGATCCTGAAAACGAGGCCGTCATCCAGCGCTCCGTCTCGAAGCTGACGGAGGGAAAGACTCTCATAGTCATAGCCCACAGGCTCTCCACCATCGTGGATGCGGACCGGATCTACGTGGTGAAGGACGGTTTGATCGCAGAGCAGGGCACTCACGATGAGCTGCTCCGAAAGGATGGAATATACGGTTCCATGTGGAAGGCTCACATCTCGTCCAGAGACGAACTGAAGGGAGGCGAGGAGTAATGATAAGATCCATAAGCAATTTCTTCGACTTCTGCGGAGAAGAAAACAGAAAAAAATTCATCGCTTCCATCTGGTTGGGAGTGCTGGTGGCCTTCGCGGAGGGACTGAAGATCCCGGCGATAGCCGTCATCGTCCGTGCCATGCTCCGGGGAGAGATCCACACGTGGGACGTGCTCCTGTCGCTGGGTATCATGCTGGTAAGCGTGGTGGGAGGCGGCCTGATCAAAGCAAAGTCCACCATGCTGCAGACGGAGGCAGGCTACGACACCTGCGCGAAAAAACGCATAGAGATAGCAAGTCACATGCGCTATCTTCCCATGGGTTATTTCAATGAAAAGAGCCTCGGGCAGATCACGTCCGTGACTACAAATGTCATGGAGAATCTGGAAAATGTGGCAACCCGTGTCATCATGATGGTGTGCCAGGGCTTCCTGACCACTCTGCTCATAATTCTCTTCCTGGCGTTCTTCGACCTTCGCATAGCGCTGGTGCTGTTTGTGGGCTTCCTGATCTACCTGCTGGCCAACAGACTGCTGCAGCGTGCAGCGGAGCGCAGAGCCGGATTGAAAGTGGAAACCGACGAAGTGCTGGTGGAAAAGGTGTTGGAGTACGTTCAGGGAATGGCTGAGGTAAAGACTTATCATCTGACCGGCAAAAAGAGCAGAGAACTGAACGAAGCCATCGAGATGTCGGCGAAGGTAAACACCCGGATGGAATTCGACCTGGTGCCGATCATGTGCCTGCAGGCCATAATCGCCAAGCTCACCGGCGTGGTGATGATCCTGTTGTCCTGCATCTTCTACGCCGCGGGCACCATGGATGCCCTGGTTGCCATCGTCATGGTGGTTTCAGCGTTCATCGTGAACGCCAGTCTGGAGATGGCAGGCAACTTCTCCGGTCTGCTGAGAGTGGTGGACGTCTGCGTCGAAAAGGCCCAGGAAATATTCAACAGGGAACACATGGACGTGGAAGGTGAGACCATCGTGCCGCAGAATCACAACATCGAGGCGGAGGATATTTCCTTTGCCTACGGTGAACGGACGATACTGGACGGAATCACTCTGGAAATCCCGGAAAACACCACCACGGCCATCGTGGGTCCCAGCGGCAGCGGCAAGACTACGCTGGTGAACCTTCTGGCACGCTTTTGGGATGTCGACAGCGGAACCGTGAGGCTGGGAAGCAGGGATGTGAAGGAATACGACATAGACTCCCTCATGGAGAACTTCAGTTTCGTGTTCCAGAATGTGTATCTGTTCAATGATACCATTGCCAACAACATCCGGTTCGGAACACCGGAGGCCACTATGGAGCAGGTGAAGGAAGCTGCAGTGAAGGCCTGCTGCCACGAATTTATAAGTGCACTCCCGGATGGCTATGACACGGTTGTGGGAGAGGGCGGCGCATCGCTCTCAGGGGGAGAGCGCCAGCGCATATCCATAGCCAGAGCCATCATGAAGGATGCACCGGTGATATTCCTCGATGAAGCCACAGCCAACGTGGATCCGGAAAATGAGAAGGATCTGATGGATGCCATCGAGGCACTTACCAGGGAAAAGACCGTGGTGATGATCGCCCACAGACTCAAGACCGTGGCCGGTGCGGATCAGATAATCGTCCTGGATCGGGGACGGATCGTTCAGAGGGGAACCCACAGCCAGCTCATGGAACAGGACGGAATCTACAGAGACTTTATCGGGGAACGCAGGGAGGCTGCTTCCTGGAA
>JAIKWW010000081.1 GCA_024684465.1 Clostridia bacterium
CTGTCCTGCAGAAGCGGACTTGTGATATCTGTCCCTGTTCAGAGCTATGATCGGAGAACTCTCCGTCATGCCATAACCCTGAACCATGTTGATCCCGATGTAATTGAAGAAATCAATGATTTCCGGATCGATTGCTGCCGCACCGGAGATAAAGCATCTCATCTTTCCGCCAAATGCGCTGTGAACGTCTTTGAACAGCTTCTTCATCGCTTTTATGTTGAAGCGGTCCAGTTTCTTTGCCAGAGCTACGCCCTTCTTGAGCTTGTCCGCTTTCTTCGTCTTTTCTGCCTGCTTCCAGACGCGCTTGTACATCATTTCATATACCAGCGGTACTCCCAGCATTACAGTTGCCTGCACCTCATTCATATCCGAAACGATGTGCTTGAGTCCCTCGCAGATGGCAATGGTGCCGCCCTGATACAGAACGGTCATGTGATCGCAGGTATATTCGTACGTGTGATGTATCGGAAGGATCGACAGTGTTATGTCATCAGTGTAGACGTGGAAGAACTGCGACATGGACATAACGTTTGAAACAATGTTCTTGTGGGAGAGCATTACGCCCTTTGCAAGACCCGTAGTTCCTGATGTGAACAGAAGAATGGACATTGCCTCCGGATCGATCTGCGCATCGATGAATCTGCGATCGCCCTTTCGTACCAGCTTGTGCCCCTCCTCCAGGAGCCTGTTCATGGAAAGTCTCTCGTTGTCATGGGCAGATGCATCCATACTGATGATGTACTCAATGCCCTCTTCCCCCTGAATCGCTTCCAGTACCTTGTCCTCAACCTTGCCGGAATAAATGATGGCTGAAAGGTGGGCTCTGTGGATCATGTTCTTCAGTTCATCAATGGGCAGATCCTTGTCCAGCGGTACGACAACTCCCGTGCCGCAGACTACGCCGTAGTTCCCGATCATCCACTCATATCTCGTCTCGCCTATGACCGCGATATGTCTGTCCTTCAGTCCCAGATCGATCAGCGCTGTTCCCATGGCATCCACATCATTCTTGAGCTGTATATAACTCACCGGTGTAAATCTTCCCCCCGGAGTCTTTTTTATCAGATATGCCGGCGCATCTCTGAAAATCTTTGCCGACGAAGTTAACATCTGCTTGATATCCGTAATCCTTCTTATCGGATATAACGCATTGCGGTATTTCCTGTTGCTTGACATATTTTTTCCCCCGCGCGGGCCGGTCCCTATCTGCTGCACGGTGCTTCCGACCCGTTCTATAGAGATATAACATACAAATTCAAGATAAACTAACTATTAATTTTATCATTTGTGAAAGCCCGGTGCAACTATTTTGTTTTTCAAACTATTATGCCGGACAATCGCATGTCATCATGCTCTGAATTTTCTGTATATTAATGAAGAAATTTCATCATAAAAAAAGCTGTAAAACATTCTTCTTCCTCATGCAGACAATTGTCACAGCATGAATTACTATTCATTGTTCACATCAAAGTAATCGTGAACAAATTTATTTGTCACAAACAACTGTTGAAGTTGACCGTAACCGGCCGATGTGTTAATTTCTTAACACCGCGTTTTTGTTCATTTTATCCCAAAAATGAATCTCTACGGTTTCATTTTGGCCGACATAATACGTGGTTTGTATAATTATTAACAGTTGATTAAAATTATTCATTAATATATACTTAAATCGTTGAAAAGCGACCGGTGAATCATTTTGTTTACGACGAAATCATTCATATTTATTACATCTGACCAATGCCGGCTTAAATGTACGGTCGTGACGGCAACGTCATGGCCGTTTTTTGATTGCGAAAGTTTGAAAATCTCTTATCATACATTTACTTTTCAGCAAAACTAGGTGTTATTATCTTAAAACAAGGGAGATGAGGAGAAATGGGTTTATTCTCAAATCACATGAACAGCATTCATGTCAATCATCACAAGAGCACAGCGGGAGCTGCGTCTGTTGTAATGCCTGTCCCGGAAAAGGTCTATATTTCAATGTCACAGCACATCGGAAGACCATGTGCTCCACTGGTTGCGAAGGGTGATCACGTGAAAGTCGGCCAGCTTATCGGCGACGTTGACGCGATGATCAGCGCACCTATTTATTCCAGTGTATCCGGTGAAGTTGTGTCGATTGAAGAAGCACGTTCTGCGCTGGGCAGCACAGATACGTACGTAGTTATCAAGACCGACGGCAAACAGGAACCTTATGAAGGGCTCTCTATTCCTGACTGCAAGACGAAGGACGACTTTATCAAAGCAGTGAGAGACAGCGGAGTTGTAGGTCTGGGCGGAGCTTCCTTCCCGACCAGCGTCAAACTCAATCCTGCAAATCTGGATGAGGTTGACACACTTATCGTAAACGGCGCAGAATGCGAACCGTTCATCACATCTGACCACAGGAATATGCTGGAACACGCGGACGACATCGTATCCGGCATTAAGCTTATTATGCATTTCCTGAATCTGAGCCACTGCTACATCGGCATCGAAAACAACAAGCCTGATGCGATCGCAAGACTTCGCGATGAGATCAGCAGCAGCGGTCTTGCAAACACAGAAGTCAAGGAGCTCAGAAGCACTTACCCTCAGGGCGCAGAACGTGTTATCGTTCACGAAGTTGCCGGCAAGACTCTGAACGCCGGTGAACTCCCTGCATCTGTTGGCTGCATCGTATCAAATGTCACTTCCATCATGAAGATCGGCGAATACTTCCGTACAGGAATGCCTATGATCAGCAGACTGGTCACCATTGCCGGCGACTGCATCACAAACCCCGGCAATGTGGAGGTTCCTATCGGAGCAAAATACTATGACATCGTTGAATTCTGCGGTGGATACAAGTCCACTCCCAAGAAGATCATCGCCGGCGGACCTATGATGGGTAAAGCCCAGAACAATGACGGCGGCACTGTGGTAAAGAACACAGGTGCTGTTCTGTTCTTCAGCGAAGCTCAGGCAGAGGCATTTGACCCTACTCCGTGTATCAACTGCGGCAAGTGCCACAGAGCCTGCCCTGTAGGCCTCATGCCTAAGGAGTATGCGAAAGCATACAAGACCAACGACGTGGAGCGCCTCAAGAATCTGAAAGTCATGGAGTGTATGGGCTGCGGAAGCTGCTCTTACGTCTGTCCTGCAAGAAAGCCTCTGTGCTTCATAAATACGCTGGCTAAGAGCGTGGTAAGGGGGGCTAAGTAGGAAATGAAATCATTTAAAAACGGAAATCTTCTGGTAACGTCAAATCCGCATATGTTTGCGCCGACCAATACACAGAAGATCATGCTCGCAGTAGTTATCGCACTGCTGCCTTCACTGATAGCCTCCATAGTCATCTTCGGACTCAGAGCTTTAATTCTGGCTATCGTATGCGTAATCGCATCTGTATTCTTTGAATGGGCTTATGAAAAGCTGGCAAAGAAAGAAAATACCGTCAACGATCTGAGTGCAGTGGTAACAGGACTGCTGCTGGCAATGAACCTGCCTGTGACCATGCCTTACTGGCAGTCGGTAGTAGGCTGTTTCATTGCGATCGTCGTTGTCAAGCAGTTCTTCGGCGGTCTTGGGCAGAACTTCGCCAACCCTGCTATCACTGCCCGTATCGTATTGTTTGTATCCTTCGGCGTAAGGATGACAACATGGGCAGATCCGAAGCAGGCAAAGGTTCTCCTGGCTTCCGACGCTGTTACATCCGCAACTCCTCTGGGAGTATTCAATGAGAGCGGAGCTGCTGAAGCGCAGTCCCAGTTCTCGCTTTCCGACATGGCACTGGGCATGACCGGCGGTTCCATGGGTGAAGTTTGTGCAGTCGCACTTCTCGCGGGCGGCCTCTTCCTCATCTTCCTGAAGGTTATCTCCCCTGCTACACCGCTGGCATTCCTCGGCACGATCGCTGTAATGTCTCTGCTGCACGGAGATGATCCTATCTGGCAGATCTGCGCAGGCGGCGCAATGATCGGTGCATTCTTCATGGCCACTGACTATGCGACTACACCGACCACTACACTTGGCAAAGTCATCTTTGGTATCGGATGCGGATTCATCACCATGGTCATCAGATTCTGGGGTTCATATCCTGAGGGCGTATCCTTCTCGATCCTCCTCATGGACATCATTACTCCGCACATCGACCATTTCTGCGAAAACAGACTCTATGGCAACCCTAAGAAGGCTGCAAAGGCAGAAGGAGGTGCTAAGTAATGACTGAAGAAAACAAGAAAGTGGCTTTTAAAGACACAATGGCAGGTCCTACAGTTATACTGTTCCTCATCTGCCTCGTAGTATCCGGATTACTGGCACTCACATATCAGGTTACTCTGCCACAGATTGAAAAGATCAATGCCCAGATCGCAAGTGAAGCCCGTCAGCAGGTACTCCCTGATGCGGATTCCTTCACAGCATTCGAGGGAGATCTTCCTGAGGGTGTTACGGAGTATTATATCGCTGACAACGGCGCAGGAGCAGTAGCTACAGCTCAGAACAAGTCTTTCGGCGGTACTCTCACACTCATGGTCGGCTTTGACGCTGACGGTGCCATCACAGGCGTCGTTATCACAGACCACGCCGATACTCCGGGCCTGGGTACAAAGGCTATGGATGCCGAGTATCTGAAGGCACAGTATATCGGAAAAACCGAAACAGAAAATGCAGACAATATTAAGAAGGACAGCGGTGTTCAGCAGATTACCGGCGCCACAGTATCCTCCAACGGTATCTACGGCGCTATCAACAATGCTATCGCTGCTCACTCTGAGATAGGAATGGGGGTCTAGAAAATGGATGAAAAGAAATCAAAGCTTCAGATTCTGACCAACGGCATCATCAAAGAGAACCCTACACTGGTACTTCTCATAGGCTGCTGTCCGTTCCTGGCCACATCTACAAGCGCTATTAACGGTGCAGGCATGGGTATGGCGACCACCGCCGTTCTCATCTGCTCCAATATCGTTATCTCGATCCTGAAGAATGTCATCCCGAACAGGGTACGTATCCCGTGCTACATCACGATCATCGCGGGCTTCGTAACTATAGTGCAGTTCCTGCTCCAGGCTTACCTGCCTGACCTGAACAAGTCACTGGGTCTGTTCATTCCTCTGATCGTAGTAAACTGCATCATCCTCGGCAGAGCCGAGATGTTTGCCAGCAAAAATTCCATTTTCGATTCCTTCCTTGACGGTATCGGAAACGGTCTCGGATTCACACTTGCCCTGTTCTGCATGGGTGCTATCAGAGAATTCCTCGGTGGAGGCACAGTTCTCGGCCACGAGGTTACAACAAATCTTATCGAACCAATGACGATGTTCGTACTTCCTGCAGGCGGCTTCTTCGTTTTCGGCGTTCTCGCTGCTGTGGTCAACAAGATCACCGGAGGAAAGCTCAGCAGAGAATTCAGCTGCGCAGGCTGCCCGGGCGATTCCGCTCTGGCTGACAATGCGGACCAGATCATAGCTAATATCAAAGCCGCTGCACCGGCTGCTGAAACAAAGAATGCTGAAACTCCGGCAGCGCCTGCTGCTCCTGTAACAGAGGAGAAGTCCGGCGAGACAGCTGCTCCGGAGACTCCGGCTCCTGCTGCTGAGGCTCCTGCCGAAGATGCTGATTCCAAGGAAGGAGGAGATAAGTAATGACATTCTTATCAATCATCCTCACAGTAATGCTCATAAACAACTACGTACTCGTACAGTTCCTGGGTATCTGCCCGTTCCTGGGTGTATCCAAGAAACTCGATTCCGCAATTGGTATGAGCGGCGCCGTAATTTTCGTAATGGTTCTGGCAACTGCAGTTACATGGCCGATCCAGAGACTGCTGCTTGACAGATTCGGAATCGGATACCTCCAGACGGTGGTATTCATCCTCGTAATCGCAGCTCTCGTACAGTTGGTCGAGCTGGTTCTGAAGAAGTACATGGTAGGACTTTATAAGTCTCTCGGTCTGTTCCTTCCTCTGATCACAACCAACTGCTCTGTACTCGGTGTTACAGTAATGAACATCGATGAGGGCTACACATACCTCGAATCTCTCGCAAATGCTTTAGGTGCCGGCGTAGGCTTCATGCTTGCCATGGTACTCTTCGCAGGAATCAGAGGAAAGATGGAAAATACAGATATTCCAAAGGTACTTCAGGGAATTCCTATCACTCTGATGGCTGCCTCCATCCTCTCCCTTTCCTTCAACGGATTCAGCGGCGTTATCGATGGACTGTTCGGTTAAAGGAGGTATGAAATGGGAAGCTTAATTATACCTGTTGCTCTGGTGTGCGTAGTCGGCGCAATTGCCGGAATCCTGCTCACCATTGCCGCAAAGATCATGTATGTTCCGGTTGACGAGAGAATCACAGACTGCACAGATGCACTGCCTGGTGCAAACTGCGGCGGATGCGGATTTGCAGGATGTTCTGACTATGCGTCTGCTGTGGTAAATGACGGTGCTGCACTTACTCTGTGCCCTGTAGGCGGCTCCGGCGTCGCTGCAAAGCTCGGTGAGATCATGGGGCTTGCTGTTGGCGATGTGGAAGGCGAATATGCGATCGTCAGATGCCAGGGTTACAACGACAAGACAACAAAGATTCTCGAATACAAAGGCGTTCCATCATGTCAGGGCGTCAAGTCCATGTACAACGGCGACGGTGCCTGCCAGTACGGCTGTCTGGGCATGGGAGATTGCGTAAAAGCGTGTAACTTCAATGCCATCGGCATTGTTAACGGAGTTGCCTGGGTCGACAGAAACAACTGTGTAGGCTGCGGTGCCTGTGCATCTGCATGCCCGACCAAGATCATCGACATGGTTCCTCAGAAGAACATAGTATATGTAGGATGCAGTTCCTGCGACAAGGGCGGTGCTACAAAGAAAGCCTGCCAGTCCGGATGCATCGGCTGCAAGAAGTGCGAGAAAGCCTGCAAGTTCGAAGCTATCAAGGTGGAGAACAACCACGCTGTCATCGACGCTCAGAAGTGCAAGAACTGCGGTCTCTGCCAGAAGGTCTGCCCTACTCAGGCGATCATCAAGCTGCCTAGGCCAAAGAAGACTGCTGCAACCGCATAATTCTTCTGACACAGGATCAGTTATCAATAACCGGTTTCCGATTTGGAAGCCGGTTATTCTTATTTTTATCACATCCGTGATTCGCCGCCGTCGTT
>JAIKWW010000152.1 GCA_024684465.1 Clostridia bacterium
CGGATCAGAGAGCTCCGATTTCCCGGAAACAAAGCCGTATTCAGGCCATTCATCACCCGGCCTGAGTTTATAAATTCTGTAGTACTGCTATGTTCATCGGGATGCTTCGGTACCCTGCCTGAGTTTCCCGCTTCTGCAGTGTCGCCGCGATTTTCGAGAGGCTCCGCAACCGGGCCCGAGCCTTCCATCACTTTCATGCCGCCCTGATTTTCGAGCCGCCCCGGCACCCTGCCCGCGTTTTCAATTTCTAAAAAATCGCTATGTTCATCGGGATGCTTCGGTACCCGGCCTGAGTTTCCCGCTTCTGCAGTGTCGCCGCGATTTTCGAGAGACTTCGTAACATGACCCGGGCTTTCCATTTTATTCAAGTTGCCTTGATTTTCAGGCTGCTCCGACAATGCAGTTCCTATTATATAAAGGTTTTCCGGAACGCTGAACCGCTGCCCGCTTGACAGAGTGATACTCTTTCCCCGGGATTCGGGACAGATCAGTTCCAGCGTTTCTCCAAACACCCTGCATATGTCACCACAGTCCATGTTGTCTATAATAAAAAAATGATCCAGCTCCGGTTCATCCGCCGCATCCCGGCAGAATCTGCCAAATACGCCGTAGGTCATCTCCGGACCGGTGGCGCCGGGCTTGTATCCCATCACAAAATCGTCGTAAGTGTATCCCGGATGAAAGCTTACACGGCATATGCGGCTCTCATCCTTTTCTCCCATAAATGCAAAAGCCAGTCTCTCAGCCGCAAAGCTCTTTCCCACCCCGGGAGCACCTGTCAGTATCAGACTCTTCTTCCGTTTGAGGATCAGGAGCATGTCATCCAGTTCCCCGGGACCCGTATAAACCTCCTCAAGGAAGCGGCTCCGGTCATAGGCATTTTCCGGCAGGATCCGGTGCTCCTTCGCAGGATTCACATATAGCTTCACATCCGACAGATCCATGTGATCCAGGGCTTCCGAAAGCTCGTGACGGAGACTCCAGATAAGTGCCTCGGTCTCTTCATCATATCTGCCTTCATACAGGATCCTCCAGTACTCGATCTCACCCGGAGCATCCTGCCCGTCTTCCTCCGCCGCACCTGCATAGCCGTCCCGATGATCAGTTTCTGTAAAGACCGGCAGCGGACAACCCGTCTTTTCCGCGATCCTGCGGGCAAGAGTCGTGGAGCCGCCACTGTAAAAGCTGACAGCGCCGCCATACTTGTCTGCAAGCTCACGGGCGCCTGCTTCTCCTCCCATGTCCTTCATGCGGCGCATGACTTCGAGACTTCCGGTCATGAACACCAGAGGATCGTTCAGCAGCGAAAGCCACCGGTCCACACTGAGACCCGGATCGTAGCTTTCAGGAGCCGCACAGAGAGCAGCGCCACTGTCATCCGGGTTCATGCTCCGATCAGGCCCCGTTCCGTCATTTCCATCCTGACCGCAAGTTTCCATCCAGGCATTCATACCGCCAGCTGATTCAGCTGTGCTGTCTCCTGCCGGCTGCCCGTTTGAGCCGGATCCATCAGTTTCATCCCGAACGACGCCTTCCTTCTGACCGGGGGCGGCCTTTGGTCTTTCACGGGACTCGGCGGCATCAAATTCAAGTTTATATGCTGCAAGCACGTCCTGCAGCTTAGATGTGTCAATCATAGCTTCGCTCCAAATACTTCATGCTGATTATTCTAGTATTATAGCAGACTTCCCCCGCCCAGTCAGTCGGCACAAGACAACCTCGGTGCAAAAAGCTTCCCGGGTTGAACTCGAAAAAAACGTCAGCCGATTTCCCAGCTGACGTTATTCTTTCTCCCGACGTAAACATACTATCATCCCGTAATAATGGCTAGTATCAATATCAAATGGATTCCGTATCATGCCCCAGATCTCAGAACAGCATGCCGACGATCCAGCACCCGACAGGCTGACAACCCGGGACTGGCCGGGCCGCACCGAAAATCCAACACCCGAGCACCTGACACACATATGCCAAACATACCGGATTCAGTTGCCACAGGCCCGCAGTCCGGCTCCCGACGGGCCGACATCCCAGTTTTTACCAGTCGGCTACCCAAGCCGAGCCGCACCGAAAATCCAGCTCCCGGCGGCTGACAACCCGAGTCGTGACAGGCCAAAAGCCCAGCCCGGAGCCCGCTAAAAACCAAGATCCCGGCGGGCAGGATACCCGTAAGCTGACTCAGCCGAATTTACGGCCCGCAGGATGGCCTCGGACATCACGTCTGCAGCCAGTGTTCCGGTCATGTCGATATCCGCGCTGACGGCCCCGGTAGACAGAGCGTATATGGTATCTCCGTCAGCGGAAGTATGAACCGGTCTGATGCAGCGGGCGTAGCCGTTGTGGGTCATGCCTGCGATCCTGGTCATACCCGCCTTGTCAAATGTCCCGTTGGTGATGATGATTCCCAGGGTGGTGTTTTCCACAAAACGGTTCTCCACCACATCTGCCTTTTCGCACATGAGTTCAGCAGACGAAAGGAAGCCATTTCTGTCCTCATTTAAAAGACCCGCGATCTGCTGACCCGTATGAGGATCGTAGATGTCCCCCAGGGCGTTCACCGCAGCGATAGCCCCGATCTTAAACTCCCCGACCTGAACAGCATAGCTTCCGATGCCGGACTTCATGCAGTAGTCCATGCCCTTGAACTTCCCGACGGTGGCACCGGTACCCGCACCGTAGTTGCCGTCCCGGTAGTTGCCCTGCTCCGCAGCCTCGCAAGCCCTGTATCCCATGTCCCGGTCGGGCCTCACCCTGAGATTTCCCACCGTCAGATCAAACAGCGCAGACTGGCATACCAGCGGCACTCTGGTCACACCCACATCGTAACCGATATCGTGTTCCTCCAGATAGCGCAGCACGCCGCTGGAGGCATCCAGGCCAAAGGCACTTCCGCCGGACAGGACCACGGCATGGATCATCTTCGTCGAAGCCAGGGGATCCAGCAGCCCGCTCTCCCGGGATGCAGGCCCTCCGCCCCGGATGTCCATTCCCGCGGAAGCACCATTCTCGCAGATCACCACGGTGCATCCGCTGCCAGCCGCGGCATCCTCAGCCTGCCCGATCCTGATACCTTCGATGTCCGTTATCCTGATTTCTTTCATAATCTAAGACCTATCTCAAACTCTCCATCGTAACCGGAGTCAGTTCATCGCTGTATTCCAGGATATCCTGTACCAGATCGCCGTAAACCCACTCACAGAGAGCTTCCCAGTCATCCTGATCTGCAGCCATCTCCTCGTTGTTCTCGCGAACATAACGCACGTCAGTCGGATGGTAGAAAACGTAATACTTACCGTCGGCATCCTTCGCAAACACCTCGGCAAATCCGATATCCTCCACAACGATCTGCTTCGCTTCCGCCTCACTCACCCGGCCGATGGCAAACAGTTCCCCGGCACCGGTCTCATCCGGATCTTCCCCCAGAGCCTCAGCTGCCTGACGGGACGCCCACTCGGAAATCCTTATGAAGATGCCGTCTTCATCATCCCCAAGCGCCATGTATTCTCTGAAGATCTGATCGGAAAAATTCTGCGGAACCGGGATCTGCACTTTCTCGAGATCTATGACCTCAGGGCCGTCCTTCCTTTCCTCCGCGATCCTCGTCTGATACAGGAAAGATATCATCTCAGATCTCACACACGGATCAGCCGGACGGAACTTCACGCCATCCACCATAGCCCCGGTGTTGTCCTCAGTAATGATGTCCGCCATGCTTCCCCAGATCACAGGCAGCTCATAGTAAGCCCCCTCTTTCACATCCGGGAATATCTCGTCCCTCTCACGGTAGATCTGGATTATCTGCTGGAGGAGTGACACGCCCCATTCCTCAAGACTGCTGTTCTCATCCACTTCAACAGGATCAGCTGCTGCAGCCTCGTCAAAAGGACAGCCCTCCATGCGATAGATCAGCGTCATGCACATCGCCCTGTCCAGAGTCGCCTCAGGACTGAATTTACCGTCGCCGGTTCCCTGAGTGATACCCTGCTCCACAGCCCACTTCACAGCAGGCTCATACCAGCTTCCTGCCTTCACATCGCTGAAAGTCTGCCCGTTCGCAGCAGCAGGCTCACCCTGCATCCGCCACAAGAATGTCACCGCCTGCGCCCTGGTCACTATGCCCCGGGGATCAAAATGCTCCGCATCCACGCCGGTGGTGATTCCCTCTTCAACGCCCCACTGAACAGCCGGCAGGAAGTAGTCCGCCTCGTTCACATCCTTGAAGGAAACCGTGCTTTCCGCCGCAAAAGCAGCAGAGCTCAGTCCCATAACCAACGCCGCAAACAGTGCCCCGGCCCTGAAAAAATTCTTTCGTTTCATTTTATCGTTCCTTTCATAATAACGTCACACATGATTTATGGGAGAGCCACGCCTCCCTCAATCACAATATCGTTCAGGTCACGATAAAAATAACACCCTCAAATAATAAAATCAGAGCTCATCTGTCCCTGCTCCAGCGGGCAGCCAAAACTCACGGCAAAACGCCCCGGACGCATCCACGTGCTCCATCCCGGCACTCACAAAAGACCCATCAGCTCCGGCCTCCGCTTCTGCGCTCACGAAATCGCCGCCTGCCCTCGCCGCCTTCGGGTCATGATCGATCATAAAACGCGTCATCATATACAGCATCGTCAGCGCAGCTATCACGATCACTAAAATCAACACTTTCCTGATATTCATACTCTTTCACTTCTCTCTTCCTAAAGTCATAACATCAATATCAATATCAATATCGCCAGCCTCCGGTAAACACCAGACCAGCAGCGAGCTTCAACGGCCGCCGCGGCCTGCGCCTCAGTTTCCCGGTCGCGGCTCGCACATCAGTTTTCAGCCGCTGCTCGCGCCAGGTCCGACTCAGCGCCCAGCTTCAGCCGCGGTCTGCGCCATGCTCCCGCCGCGGCTCGCACATCAGCTTTCAGCCGCTGCTCGCGCCAGGTCCGGCCCAGCGCTCAGGCCCCCGGACCCGGTTGCAGCCACAGCTCACCGGCCGGGCTCACCTGTCTCTGACCGGGCCTCACAGCACCAGTCCCGGCAGGATCTGCTCCTGCAGAAAAAGAACCTCCGTCAGCGCCTCCGAGACCACCCCCACCTGGTGCTCAAAGGGCCGGGTGAAGTCCACCGGACGGATCGTCATC
>JAIKWW010000033.1 GCA_024684465.1 Clostridia bacterium
ATTTCGTGGCATGTGCTGACGTAAGGCTGTGATTTCCCGGAGGGGCTGTGCCTATTTCTTTATTAATCCTGAATCATTTCCATACTTCGCAAAAGCTGCAGGAGGTTCTTTGATCCAGAGTTTTGATATGTCGAAATCTTTGCATCCAATCCGCGGATGACCTGGCGGAGGCGCTGAACTGCGAGTGCTATGTTTATGAAGGATACGGGCACGCCGCGTATGATGAGGCGCCGGATTATCTGGAACGGATAGGTGCTTTTTTAAGCAGGCAGTAATAAATAGTTCTGCGGGAAAATGATCGAGTATATTTCCAGGAAATGAGTAACTAGTTACATTAAAATTATGTCGTATATCATTGACATTTTTAGTATCAACAATTATAATACTCGACAAGCAAGGGAGCTGCAAATATGCAGTTCCCTGTTTTGTTTTTGGGGGATATTCAAGTACATGAAATGGGGCGATCATCATGAAGAATTACAGTAATAATATCTGGCTGGGCATTCTGAATCTGATATACAGGATTCACAGCAGCAGATCTGTCGGTGAGTTGGGAGATACCATACTAAAGCAGATAAACTGGCTGGTTCCCTTTGACCGGGCTCTGTTTTTTATAGCTCATGAAAAAGGTGATATTCACGTCGTAGCCTCAGAGGGATTTGATGATGAGTATATCGATCTATATGAGAGCAATTATAAAAGATATGATTATGCCTCAGGAATAAAGATCGCCGGCACCAGCATAGTATACAAGGATTCCGACATAATAGAAGAAACGGTATTTCTACAGTCTTCTTTTTACAGTCAGTTCTGTGAGCCAAATCATATCAAGTACGGGATACATGTTGTTATGATATATGAGGGCAGATACTACGGTGAAATGGTCCTGTTCAGAGATGACGATACGATAAATGCAATGAATTTCGGGGAATCTGCGGAATTCAAACTGAATCTTCTGAAGGAGCATCTGTCTATTGCATGCAGCCGGCTCTTTCAGAACAAGTCAGTCCGGAACGAAGCAGCGGCAGATGATTCTTTATTTGCTGATCCTAAAGAAAAGTACAGAGTAATATACAATCTGACAAAGAGGGAAAGTGAAGTGCTGATGCTTTTACTGGAGGATTTGTCCACGACTCAGATCTGTGATGATCTGATAATATCGCTGAATACTTTAAAAAAACACATAGCCAATCTGTATAAAAAACTGGGTGTCAGTTCCAGAGTACAATTGATCCAGAAGATCAAAGCGTAGATCACTGTAAATAGAAGTCCGGATGTTCAAAATGAGCATCCGGATTATAATTACACAATAATACCGTCAAGGGTTATAAATGGAGTATGAATTACAATAGTATTAGAAAAAATAATCACATAGCGAGAAAAAATCATCTAATGTAACTAAAATAAATCGCACATAAGTGGTATTGCATACAAATTCGAGAATGGATACAATAAGAACATCTTCAGAGACGACAAACAAAGGGGTTTGATACGAGAGTGTCAGGCCTCTTTTCGTTTTATGAGACGTATATTTCGGAATGTTCAAAGTGCAAAGCAGAGGAGGACAGGTTATGAAGATCGATCTGAATTGTGATCTTGGAGAAAGCTTTGGAAATTTCAAGATGGGAAATGACATCGAGATGATGAAGTATATCACATCGGCCAACATAGCTTGCGGATTCCATGCAGGAGATGCGAACGTGATGTGTGAGACCGTGAAAATGGCAAAAGATGCCGGCGTGGCAATCGGAGCACATCCGGGATTTCCGGATCTGGAGGGTTTTGGCCGAAGGAATATGCATTGTACGAATAACGAGATAAAGAACTATATCAGATATCAGGTCGGAGCACTCAGAGAGTTTTGTACATATGCAGGCGTTGAGCTGCAGCATGTCAAGCCTCATGGAAATCTGTATGTCATGGCAATGGAAGATGATGAGCTGGCGAGGGCGATATTGGAAGTAATCTCAACATTGGGAAAAAATGTGATTACATTTGCGCTTAATGATTCAGCCATTTCAAATATGGCGAAGACCATGGGGGTCCCGGTTGCAATCGAAGGATATGGAGACAGAGAACATACAAATAACGGACATATTGTTCAGATCAGAAGAGGACCGGATGAAGATCGCACGGCAAGACTTACAGAGCGGGCAGTCCGACTGGTAAAGGAGGGGAAAGTGATAACAAATACGGGAGATGACATAGATCTGAAGGTCCAGACCTTATGTGTTCACGGAGATACATACGGAGCAGCTGACCTGATGAAAAAAATAAGAGAGGGACTTGAGAGTGCCGGAGCAGAGATCACGGCGATAAGCAACTTCTTATAGAGGAAGGTGAAGAATATGTTAGAGGTGAAGGGGATTCGGAAGAGCTTTGCCAGCAGTGAAGTTCAGGTTTTAAAGGATATCACTTTTACGATAGAGACGGGAGAATTTGTCTGTCTTCTCGGAAAGAGCGGATGCGGAAAGAGCACACTGCTCGACCTGCTTGCGGGATATACGAAACCGGATGGCGGAGAACTGATCCTGAACGGGAAAGAAATCAAGGGGCCGGGCATCGACAGAGGCCTGGTGTTTCAGGAACATGCTTTATATCCATGGTACACAGTTTATCAGAATATAAGCTTTGGCCCAAAGATACAGAAAAAGGCGAATTACATGGAACTTGCCGATGAGTATCTGGATATGATCGGAATGAAAAAGTATAAAGACTATTACCCCGACAGTCTTTCAGGAGGAATGAAGCAGAGAGTCGGTATAGCCAGAGCGCTTGCTGCTGAACCGGATGTTCTGCTCATGGATGAACCTTTCAGCGCACTTGATCCTTCTACAAGGGTAAAACTCAGAGATGATCTGGTGGAGATCTGGAAGAAGACAACGAAGACGATCATTTTTGTGACGCACAGCGTACCTGAGGCCGTATATCTGGCTGACAGAGTGATAGCAATGAAGGATGGTACCATTCAGTTCAATGAAAAGATCAATATAGAGCGTAAGAGAGATATGAATGATCCAAGGTTTGTCGATTACGTCAACCGTATAGAGGCTTTCATTTCAAACAGGAAAAAGAAAGAGGAAAAGCTGGTGGTCACAAATGACTGATTATCTGTCGTGACCCGGACAGCTTTCAAATATGCAGTAAAGGAGGAGAAGAATGAAGCATCATAAGAGGAAAAGATATAAAGTCATAAGCGTTGTATCACTGATCATGTTCTTCGTGATATGGCAGATATATGCGGTTCTGAATGCGAAGATGGGGTGGATTAACGAAGCGTTCCTTCCGGCTCCGACAGAGGTCCTTGTGACATTTCAGAAGTTTTTTGAAGAGGGAACGCTCTTTGATCATATTGGCATAAGCATGATCAGGATCCTTAAAGGGTTCTTTGTGGGAAGCATAGTAGGTGTCGTCGTTGGATATATCATGGCAAAGCTCCCGGTATTTGAAAGTATACTACAGCCTGTAATTAATATTTTAGGAGCGATTCCACCATATGCATTCATGCCTTTGCTTATCATCTGGTTTGGCGTCGGGGAGTTTGCAAAGATCGTAATGATCGTACTGGCGACATTCATACCTGTACTGGCATCGACCATACAGGGGGTCAAAAGTATCGATCCGTTACATATCCGGTCGGCCAGAACGCTTGGTTGCAATGAATTACAGTTGTTTCATCACGTGATAGTGAAGACTTCGCTCCCATATATCATGGCGGGGATGAAGACGAGCATCTCGCTTTGCTTTTCCGCTCTGGTGGTTGCAGAGATGATCGGTTCCGATACCGGTCTTGGCTTCATAATCGTCGATGGACGAAACTGGTTTAAAGTGGCAAATATGTTCATGGCAATGACATCTATCGCTATCCTGCAAACAGTATTTCAGACGATCCTGACAATGATCGAACGAAAACTGTTTAAGTGGAAAAAAGAAGGGTTATCTTCAGCAATTGAATGATAAATGATTTTTAAGGAGGAAAAGACTATGAAAAAAAGAGCATGTGCAGTTTTATTGGCGGCAGTAATGATATTCTCATTTACGGCTTGCGGAGCAGACAACAAAGAGAGTACATCGGCGTCAACAGGATCTTCGTCAGATTCGGATATGAAACTGAAAGTGATCGCCACACCGGCACCGGCTTCCTGTTCACAGGTGGCTGTAGCTGAGGCGATGGGATATTTCGAAGAAGAAGGCCTGGACGTGGATATTCAGTATGTGACCAACCTGTCGGATATGGCATCCATAATCGCAGGTGGAGGATGTGATGCAGCATTCAACAGTTATTACACAGTAATGACATGGATCGATTCCGGACTTGATGTAAAGGTTATCGCAGCCAACAACGATATGGGTGGCACCCAGGCTGCGGCAATACGAAAGGATATCGATATCACCAGTCCGAAGGATCTGGAGAAGTGCAAGCTGGGACTTGTTCCGGGTGCGGAGGTAAACGTTGCGATAATGAGAATGTGTGATGAGTACGGAGTAGACTTTGATGCTATCAATAAGGTGGAAGTACAGCCGGCTGACCAGCTTTCCGCTTTTGAATCGGGAGATATCGACATCATCGCATGCTGGGAGCCATGGCTGACAAAGGCAGAGTCTATGGGAGGTCGTTTCCTTCTTTCGGGAAACAAGGCCGATATCGCAGGTGTTCCATCAGATGTTGACTGGCTGACGCTTTATGAAACGACAGTAGTCCCTGCTTCCGCAATCTCTGAAAAGCCGGAAGAACTGGCAGCTTTGTTAAGATGTACAAAGAAGGCAGAGGACTTCATAAACTCAAACAGAGATGAAGCGGTTAAGATCGTTGCAAAAGTCTGTGAAAGTGATGAAGAAGAGATCGCCGGGATCATGCAGAAGAATGATTACCGTTGGGGCGTAGATCCGGAGTATAAGGAGACAATGTCTTCACTGGAGGATTTCATGTATGAACACAAGATCACTCAGCATGAGATAGACTTCGACAGTGTACATGACTTCTCAATCTTAAAGAAGGCTGTTCCGGAAGCGTATACATTGGAAAAATAAGTTGCGGCAATATGTTTACGGTTGAAACGACGGGAGGAAGACTATGAACAATAATTATGTGATAACCTTCACCAGACAGTTCGGAAGTCTGGGAAGGCAGGTTGCGCAAAAGGTTTCAGAGCTTCTGGATATAGAATATTATGACAGAGATATCGTAGAGCATGCTGCAAAGAAACTGAAGCTTCCTTCTTCAACCGTAACGGAAGCTGAAGAATCTGTACGAACTTCGCTGTTCAATATGCAGTATCCTCTGGGACTTGGCACCACGAAGATACAGGACAAGGTATTTGAGACTCAAAAGGAACTGATCAACGAATATGTTGAGAAGGAAAATTGTATCGTAGTGGGACGATGTGCCGACTACATCCTCAGAGATCATCCGAGATGCCTGCATGTTTACCTGTATGCTTCATATGAAGAGAGAGTGGTTAATTGTGTGAATGCGCTGTATCTTACAGCTGCTGAGGCGAAGAAAATGATCAAAAGTGTCGATGCAGCCAGAGCTTCTTATCATAAACATTACGCCGGCTATCTGCCAGGGGCAAAAGACCATTATGACATTCAGATCAATACGGCGCTGCTGGGAGTAGACGGAACGGCAGAACTGATCGCAAGTCTTGCGGAGAAAAAGTTTGGATTAAGGAGGTGACGGGAAATGGGAAAATACGACGTTATTATTTCTTCATTACCTGCCAGTGACTGCAGGAAAGAGATATTCTTCAGACAGGCGGGAGATGGATTTTTACAGGTTGAATACGGGAAGATCCCCACGGTAGAGCTGATGGATTCTTTCAGGATGCTGGCGGTGGATGCGGAGATCAGGAAGATGGATATTCCGGGTCTGATCGAGACTTTACCCGGAGTGAGAACGAATCTGATCCACTTTGATCCTCTGGTTACAGATTACAAAGGTCTTATATCTTATCTGACAGAGGCAGAGAATAAGATTCAGAGTGTGGATGACATGGTGATCGATTCGAGGATCATTACACTTCCGATGACATTTGAAGACAGCAAGACAAAGAGCGCCATCAAATTGTATGAAAAGTCAGTCAGAAAAGATGCTCCGAATGATATGGGCGGATACAATCTGGAATACACAGCACTATGCAACGGATGTACTGTTCAGGATATCAAGGATATGGTAATGGGAACTTACTGGTATAACAGCGGATGTGGATTCTATCCGGGAAATGCCTTCTGGTGGCCTATGGATCCGAGATGTAAGATATGCGTTCCGAAGGCAAATCCTCCAAGGACCTGGACTCCTGAAGGAGCAGTAGGAATCGGCGGAGTTTCCCTTTGCACATATCCAAGTGATTCCGGTGGAGGTAACCAGTTGTTTGGAAGGACCATTCCGGTCATTCAGATGAAGATGGTGCATCCACAGTATAAGGAATCTCCATTCCTGTATAAAAGATATGGAGACCGTATCAGATTCAGAGAAGTCGAGGAGGATGAACTCAATGAGATCTGCGATATGGTCAATAACGGGACCGGATATGAATATGAAATCGAGGAAGGCCGGATCGTTGTAAAAGACTATCTCGAGTTTATCAATTCCGAGGAAGTAAAGACAGGGGCTGCGGATCTGGTAAGGCGGCAGCAGGAAGCGTCAAAGATTATTCCAAGAGTGTGAAGGGGGCGAGCTTATGATCAAAGTTCTAAATGGCGGAATCGAGATAGTAGTTGAGGATTGGCCCGGAAGAGTCGGATATATGGGTCTTGGTATGTCACCTTCAGGGGCGTTGGACAATCTCGCACTTCAGTTGGGAAATATAATCGTTGGAAATGATCCGGGAGAAGCCGGGATAGAGATAACTGCCGGATACTGCTCATTTGAATTTACTGAAGACAGAGTGATCTGTCTCACGGGAACGGATATGTCGGCAACTGTTAACGGAAAGCCGGTGCCGGTATGGGAAGCGTTCAAGGTATATGAAGGTGATCAGCTGCAGTTCGGTCATTTCGCAGATCAGGGATTCCGCGCATATATCCTGATAGCAGGTGGTATCGATGTGCCGCTGTATCTGGAAAGCAAATCCACATGTCTGTTCGGGGCTTACGGAGGTTTTGAAGGAAGAAAACTGAAGCCGGGGGATGAGCTGATGGGAGGTGAGGTGGCTGACCAGGATGCACTGATCGGAAGGAAACTCAATCCTCAATACATGCCTGAATATAAAAATACGTGGGACGTAAGGCTCATTGTCGGACCGGCATCCGTTCCGGATTATGTGACGGAGGAGGGGATGGATTATCTCTTTTCACATGAACACAAAGTGAGACATGACTCAAATCGTTCAGGATATCGCCTGGAGGAATTACCATCGTTTTTCTTTGCGAGGGAAAATGGCGGTGAGGGTGGCGATCATCCATCAAACTGGATAGAATCCGGATACAACATGCTGGGCGCTGTGAACATCAACGGCAACTTTCCCACTCTCCTGATAGGGGATGGACCGACGTTTGGAGGATTGATGTGTTCAGCAAATATCATATACGCTGATCTGTGGAAGATCGGTCAGACGATACCGGGCAGGGACAAGATCAGGTTTATACAGACAACACAGGAAGAAGCAAAGAAAGCCAGGATCCAACAGCTTCAGATGCTGAAAAAACCGGATCTGGTCATGTGATTTAAGGGAGGAAAGAATCATGGGATTTAATTTGGAAGCGCATATGCCGGGACTGGTTGCACGAGTTACCTGTGAGGTCGGGCAGGAGGTTGAGGAAAATCAGGAACTTGTCGTTCTGAACTGCATGAAGACAGAAATCAGTTGTCTGAGTCCAAAGCCGGGCAGAGTAAAAGAAATCATGGTGGCAGAGTGGGATGAAATGGATGTGGGAATTCCGATGATAAAATTGGAAGAATTGTAAAAGAGGCAATATTATGATCAAAAAGATACTGATCGCAAACAGGGGCGAGATTGTCAGCCGTGTGATAAGAACCTGTAAAAAGATGGATATCAGGACTGTTGTGGTATATTCAGATGCAGATATGGATGCAACTTATATATCCGAAGCAGATGAGGCGTATCATATAGGCCCTTCAGCCCCTATAAAGAGTTATCTTAATAAAGATGTCATCATAGATGTGATAAAGAAGTCAGGAGCAGATGCGGTACACCCCGGTTATGGTTTTCTGTCCGAGTCAGCGGATTTTGCCAAGGAAGTTGCAAAGACGGGAGCCATCTGGATCGGGCCTGAACCGGAGTTCCTGGAGGACATCGAATCAAAATGCTATTGCAGGCAGATAGCAGAAAAAAACGGAGTGCCCATCACCCCGGGAACCACAGCACCTGTTTCAAATGTTGAGGAAGTATACGCTGTTGCTTCGGAGATCGGACTTCCTGTACTGCTGAAGCTGGATAAAGGCGGTGGCGGAAAAGGCATCGAGAAGATCAGTTCGTTTGAGTCAGAGGAACTGACGGAGTCGATCTTTCTGAATATGAAAAAAATCGGGGAGATGGCATTTGCATCCGGAGACATATATGTTGAAAAGGCAGTGCTGAATCCGAGGCATATCGAAGTCCAGTTCATATCCGACAAAACAGGAAATGTTGTATGTCTCGGAGAACGAGATTGTTCAATCCAGAGAAGATATCAGAAAATGATCGAGGAATCTCCTTCGCCGATCGTTACAGAGAAGGACAGAGAAAAGCTTTACGACTATACCAGAAAGCTTGTGAGAGCCATGAAGTATACCGGAGCGGGAACTGTTGAGATGCTGCGTGCGGGAAATGGCGAGTATTATTTCATGGAAATAAACGCCAGATTGCAGGTGGAGCATCCGGTTTCGGAATTCGTCACGGGAATCGATATCGTTGAGCAGCAGATTAGGATAGCTGACGGATTGCCTATCCCGTTCACTCAGGAAGACATTTCCATCAAAGGTCATGCCATCGAATGCAGAGTAAATGCAGAGGATCCTGTATCATTTACTCCTATGCCGGGGTCGATCACCAGAGTATCGTTTCCGGATACATCTGGCGGAAATATACGTATTGAGCACGCTATCTGTGATGGATACAAGATCACACCTTATTATGATTCCATGATCTTCAAACTTATTGCATGGGGCAGTGACCGCAATGATTGTGTAGAAAATATGAAAACGGCACTAAATCAATTCGAGATAGAGGGCGTTGCCACTACTGTTGCAACAGATCTGAAAATCCTGGAAAATGAACATTTCCTGTCGGGAAAGTTTTCGACTTCATTTCTGAAGGATGAGAATTTTATATGAATTCCGGAAGCGGGTGATATCATGCTGGAACAGCTATTATTCGAGTACTACGATACAGTTGATTCTACGAATGAAAGAGTAAAGAAAAGAGCCAGAGACGGCGCTGAAGAAGGCCTTGTGATCAGCGCTAACAGACAGACGGAGGGACGGGGGCGTACCGGAAGGAAATGGGAAAGCCCAAAGGACGAAAGCGTTGCAACGTCCATGCTTCTGTATCAGCATCAGATTCCGACCGGCGCCGTTCCATCGATTACTTTGATCTGTGGACTGGCTGTCCGTAGTGCGTTGAAAAAGCTATACGGGTTGGAATGTCAGATCAAGTGGCCGAATGATATAGTGTGTAACGGCAGGAAACTTTGCGGAATACTGGTGGAGTATGAAAAGCTCAGCAATGGTAAGTCATATCTCATACCGGGAATCGGGATCAATGTTCATCAGAAATCCTTTTCGGGAGAACTTGAAGACAAAGCGACTTCAATAGATCTGGAAATGGCGGACCTGGGACGGATCCGGGTCTGCCGCAAGGATATAGTCGAGGCTGTCTGGAGCAGTTTTCTATTCTATTTTGATAAGTTTTTAAAGAATAATGATCTTAGTGATCTTGTGGAAGAGTATGAACGAGATCTTGTGAATATCGGACGGCGCGTCAGGATAGAAGGAGAGGATGACAGCTACGAGGCATACGCAAAAGGAATATCTGAGAATGGAGGACTTATCGTCTGTGTGGATGGAGAAGAAAGGGAGATAAAAAATTACGAGGTTTCTGTTCGGGGCCTGTATGGATATGTGTAAAACAATAATATGTATGCTTGGAAAAGACGCTTTCCGGACTGACGGAAGCGTCTTTTTGTTATATCAAAAATACATATGCAAGTTGTTTATTTTACGGAAAAATCTTCGATATTATTATAGGGAAGTCATGTACCTGAAGGTTTACGAACTGAGGGAGGGCTCATGAGTGTATTGATATAACAGCGTGTTGCGATTTTCGCGACAGTCAGGAGATGTGAAGTAATGAGGACAGAGCTGCAGGCAAACGTACTGTCTGAGAGTACGGTTAAAAAGGCGCTGCTACCTAGTATGGTGTATGCGTTGGTGCTATCTATGACATTTATGGTGGACACTATAGTTGCTGGGCATTTTCTGGGTACCGATGCGGTAGCTGCAGTGGGTCTGGGTCTGCCGGTAATCGGGCTCATGCTGTCCTTTACTGTGATGCTTTTGCAGGGCGGATTCCTGAAAATGGTCAATGCCATGGGCAGAAATGACATGGCGGATTACAAAAGGTTGTTTTCGCTGGCTCTGCTGTCTGCCATGATCGTGGACCTCATCTTCCTGGCACTGTGCCTGTTTTGGACAGACGGTCTGCTCATGGTGGCGGGAGCTGCCAAGGCGACGCCTGCCGCTGTGGCACTGGGTAAACTGTATATACGGACAGCATGTCTGGAAATTGTTTTCTTTTGCATGGCGACTCTGTTTCAGCTGGTTATGTTTTCCTACGGCTATCAGTACAATGTCATGCTGTGCAGTCTGATCTGTGTTGTCACAAATATTACAGCATCAGTCATATTTGTCTCCGTACTGCCTCCTGACCTGGGAATCGCGGGACTGGGGATAGGATCCACCGTTGCCACATTTATTCAGCTCATGTCGGCGATATTTATGATGAAGCGAAAGAAAATACGGGTCAGCTTCGGTTTCTACAGGCCAGATCGCCGCAATATCAAGGATGTTCTTGATATGATGAGGCGGGGTTTCCCGTCTTCGGCAGACAACATGCTGGATTCGGTGTGCGCTTCCATCGTAAACAGGATCATACTGGCTTCATTTTCCGACGGAACGGCAGTGCTGGCACTGTTTGTGATATTAAAAACCGTATTCAACATCGTGCGAACAGTCGGAAGGGGAGTTTACCTGACCTGCGAGCCTCTGGTGGGCATACTGGACGGAGGCAGGGACAACGAAGGAATAAAAAAGACCTTCCTGACGGGGCTGAAGAGCGGAATCGTCTGTGCTGCGGCACTGGCGGCTGTCATTATCATCTTCAGGAAGCCGCTGCTGGCATTTTATAATCTGGCGGGCAATGGGGATGCGGCCACCGGTCTGGTGCTGATCGCCCTCAGCGGGATAGTCCTTGTGGTTCCGTACGCTTTGAACGGCGTATACGAACCCACAGGTCGCCTGCTCTTATCCATCGTGGTCTCTTCTGTCCCGGACAGCATACTGTTCCCGCTGCTCATACCTCTGGCGGCCGGGATCATGGGGATTACAGGGATCTGGATCATCATGGGTTACAACTTTGTCCTGTTTTTCCTGGTCTACTATCTGATCTTCGTCATTATTAACAGAAAGTTCCCGGTGCCGCTGGACAGGCTGCTGGTTCTCAAGAGCACGGGGAAACGTGTTACGGAGCTGGATGTGAGCGTTCCTGCGGACGCGGAGAACGTGACATATATTTCGGAAAAGCTCCAGAACTTCCTTCGTGGAAATGATGTGGCCGGTTCGATCGCCTACAAGGCGGCGCTGTGCACTGAGGAGATCGCAGCGGACTACATCGCCCACAGAAAGGAGAACGGGACTGCGGAGAAAAAGCAGAAGCCGGCTTATATGGATATCAAGGTGTTCCGTGAAGAGGGACAGATAGAGATCGTCATCCGCAACTACGACGAGCCGTATAATCCGCTGGTGTTTGAACAGGACAGTGAAAACTTTTCCAAGATCGGAGTGATCGCGGTACAGAAAATCTGCAGGAAGATTAACTACAGTTACGCATATCATCTGAATATTGTAACGATCGTCATGGATTCCCCGGGAAAATAATACAGAGATTCCATAAATATGCTCGAGTATTTTTCCTTGAAATGAGTAACGGATTACATTAAAATTATGTTGGAAAAATGTCATCCGGACGATTTGAGGAAACGTATGAGTACATTTAGTGTAGATGCAGATTTCAATGTTAATAATGAAAAAATCCTGTTCAAGCGGAAAAAGATGAGCGGATCCATCACTTTTGACAGTAACTGCTTCGTGGCGAAGCTTCGGGGACGTAAGGCGAAGTTCAGCGGAAGCGACATCAGTGATATGCACATGTACCGTGACGCTGACGGAACGCGTGTGCTGCGCTGCGACATCAACGGGATTCCGTTCTGCTACATCAACAGCGAGATCTTCAAGACGTACGCCTGGGCGGTGAAGAATAACAGCCGCATGGCGATCGACATGATGCACAGAAAAGACGGACAGATGAAGTCTGACACGGAGCGGGAACTCCGGATCATGGCGGAGAACGACGATGAGGGCAGGACGCTGCCGAGGTCGGCGGTCAATATGAAGAACGTGGACAAGCCGACTCTGCGCTGGCTGGAGGCGGCAAACGCCGTGTACAGGCGCGCCAACATGCTCCCGTGGGACAAGTTCGGAGGCTGCGACGACGGCGACATCTGGAGCCGCACCACGGCGGAGAGCATTCTTCGGGAGGGCTGGAATGTAAAGAGCCGCGCCGATTCCGAAATCGCGGTCAACTTCCTGATCTTCGAGTGCGCCGAGTTTCCGGATGCCTGGAACACGGTGAGGGTCATCCAGCTGGCCCAGCTTTGTTACACCGCAGGTTATATCAATCTGGAGGAAGCAATGGACAAGGCCCTCTGGGCTGCAGAGCTCATAAAGACAGAGTACGGCAGCTGGGACGAAGTATTTGACGACTACGTGAAGGGATACGCTGAGGAGTTTCCTGATGATGAAAAGGGAATACGACTCCGTAAAGAGGCCCGGGAATCCCTCAGAAATGAGGCTGACGGTCCTTATCAGGTGCCTTTTAAGACCCCGCTGGTGATGACCCGGTAGTCCGGCAGTTGTCTTTTTAAATGGTTTAAAAATAAAAAACATCGGTGAGAGGTCAAAAATCTCCGGCAACTGTCTGCCGGAGGTTTTTATTATTAATACCGGAATCCGCTGAGATCACAGGGCAAATGCCGGTTGCCGTTCCGGATTTGCAACTGCATCCCTTTTGAAGTATCCTATGAGTAAGATCGGCAGAGGATGATGGGCCGCTGATCCGGCCCGTTCCGTTTTGACTGACCACATGAGGGGGTTGAGATCTATGTATGATGAAATGTTAGATGGAAATATGCAGGATCACATTCAGCAGTTGTTTGTGACTAAACGTTCGGGGGAAAGGGTTCCCTTTGACCCTGTGAAGATAAGAAATGCGGTAGAGATGGCAAATGAAGAAGAGGGTATACCTTCTGAACGTCTTTCGGAGGAGCAGATATGTCAGATCGTGGATGCTGTGACGAGGGACAGTCTGAACGCGGGACGTGATCTTTCCGTGGAGGAGATCCAGGACAAGGTGGAGGATATGCTGATGTACCTGGGGAAGTTCAAGATCGCCCGTCTGTACATCACCTACAGATACCGCCACAACGAGATCCGGAAGATGTCTGACATCGATCAGAAGATCGCGGCTGTCATAGAGCGGGACAATATGGAGGTAATGGAGGAGAATTCCAACAAGAATCCTGTGGTGCTCTCCGTTCAGCGTGACTATATGGCAGGGGAGTGGAGCAGATACTACACGTCGAAATATCTCCTTCCGCTGGAAATAGTACAGGCGCACAATGAGGGGATAATCCATTTCCACGACGCCGACTATTTCGCCCAGCATATGCACAACTGCTCTCTGGTAAATCTGGGGGATATGCTGCAGAACGGGACGAATCTGTCTGGGACTCACATCGACAGGCCAAACAGTTTCACCACTGCCTGCACGGTGGCTTCCCAGATTGTGGCACAGGTGGCGTCCAGCCAGTACGGCGGGCAGACTATAACCATGGCGCATCTGGCACCCTTTGTGGATGTGAGCAGACAGAAGATCGCCAGGCGGCTGCGGAGTGAGCTGGAGGAGACCGGGATCGCTGTGCCGGAGGAGAAGCTGGCGGCTCTGGTGGAAAAGGAAGTCCGCAAGGAGGTGGAAGCGGGCTGCCAGACCATCCAGTACCAGCTGATAACGCTGAATTCCACAAACGGCCAGGCGCCTTTTGTTACGGTGTTCATGTACATAAATGAAGTTCCGGAGGGACGTATCCGTGAGGATCTCATTATTATCATAGAGACCATGCTCCGCCAGAGGATCCTGGGGGTGAAGGATATCACCGGGCATTATATAGCGCCGGCGTTTCCGAAGCTCATCTACGTGCTACAGGAGGACAATGTAAAGGAGGGGTCCCGGTATTTTGAGCTGACGAAGCTGGCTGCGGAGTGCACCGCGAAAAGAATGGTGCCGGATTATATCTCTGAGAAGAAGGCGCTGGAGCTTAAGGGAGACTGCTATCCCTGCATGGGCTGCCGCAGCTTCCTCACGCCGGACCGGTTTACGGAGACCGGGGCCGGGAATATCTCGGGAGCACTGGACTATGTTGAGGGGGAGCACCGGTACTACGGCCGGTTCAACCAGGGCGTGGTCACCATCAATCTGGTGGACGCAGCCTGCTCGTCCCGCAGGGATGAAGACCGGTTCTGGGAGATCATGAAGGAGCGTCTGGAACTCTGCCACAGAGCGCTTCGCATACGTCACGAGCGCCTGCTGGGAACTCCTTCGGATGTGGCTCCTATCATATGGCAGGACGGCGCGGTGGCGAGACTGAAGCCCGGTGAGACTATAGACCGTCTTCTTTACGGTGGTTACTCCACCCTTTCTCTGGGTTACGCAGGGCTTGCGGAGTGCGTGTACTACATGAAGGGAGTCTCCCATACGGAGGAGACCGGCAAAGTTTTCGGACTCAAGGTGATGGAACTGCTGAATGAGGCGTGCAGGAAGTGGAAAATGGCTGAAGATATCGACTACTCCGTGTACGGAACGCCTATGGAGAGTACCACTTACAAGTTTGCACGCTGCCTGCAGAGGCGGTTTGGGAAAATCGAGCACGTTACGGACAAGAATTACATAACCAACAGCTATCACGTCCATGTTACGGAGGAAATCGATGCCTTCAGCAAGCTGACGAAGGAGGCGGAGTTCCAGGAGCTGTCGCCGGGTGGCGCAGTGAGTTATGTGGAGGTGCCGGACATGCAGCAGAATATACCGGCGGTGCTGGCTGTGATGAACCACATATATGAGACGATACTCTACGCAGAACTCAACACCAAGAGCGACTACTGCGACATCTGCGGTTACGACGGCCAGATCCGGATCGTGAAGGACGAGACAGGGAAACTGGTCTGGGAGTGCCCGAATTGCGGCAACAGAGATCAGGCTATGATGCACGTGGCGCGCCGCACCTGCGGTTACATAGGAACCCAGTACTGGAATCAGGGCCGCACCGCGGAGATCGCAGACCGGGTGCTGCACCTTTAAAAGAAATTATACAGTCCCTTCGGGGGCTGTATTTTTAATATGAAAATTATTTTCATATTGACATTGTGAGATATTAATATATAATTTGAAAATGAATTTCAGATTCGCCCACGGAAAGGAGGAGGCACATGTTCACAAATAAACAGCGCAGGACAGCATTGGCTGTGTGTATCGGAATAGTGGCAATCGTGCTTCTTTCGATGGCTTTTGTGGCGGTGGAGTCGGATCATCAGTGCACAGGACCGGACTGCCCGGTCTGCGCGAGTCTGCAGGCGGTGGCTGAGGGAATGAATCAGCTGGGTCTTGGTCTGATAATGGTATCTGCTGTTGCAGCGCCAATCAGTGTGATGTCCTGTTACAGGATCCGCACCGCGCAGGGCAGCAGTTGCGGAACTCCGGTGGACAGAAAGGTGCGGATGAACGATTGAAGAGCCTTCGCTTTTTATTAATATAACTGCGATAAAAAATAACGGAGGTTCATAAAATGAAGATTGGAAACAAGATAATCGCATTGCTGCTGGCGACAGCTACCGCAGCGTTCGGCTTCACGGGCTGCGGCGCGCAGAGTACAGGCGGTCAGGAGTCGGCTGCTCCGGATAACAGCGGAGAAGCGCTGAAGATCGTGACAACTGTTTTCCCGGAATACGACTGGGTTAAGGAAATTCTCGGGGATAAGGCGGATAAGGCTGAGCTCACTCTGCTGCTGGACAACGGGGTGGATCTGCACAGCTATCAGCCAACAGCTGAAGATATAGCAAAGATTTCTGAATGCGATCTGTTCATATATGTGGGCGGCGAGTCTGACGGCTGGGTCGAGGATGCACTTGCCGAAGTTAAAGACAGAGACATCCGGGTGGTAAATCTCATGGAGACCCTGGGTGACAGCGTAAAGGAAGAGGAAGTCGTGGAGGGCATGGAAGCCGAAGAGGAGGAAGAATCTGAGGAAGCCGAAGAGGAAGAGGGGCCGGAGTATGACGAACATGTGTGGCTGTCTCTGAAGAATGCTCAGATCCTCGTGAATAAGATAGCGGAGGAAATGGGCGCTGCTGATGCTGAAAATGCAGATGCCTACAAGGCAAATGCAAAGGCTTACGGTGAAAAACTAGCAGGACTTGACAGTGAGTACAAGTCTGCTGTGGATGCTGCACCGGTGAAGACGCTTCTCTTCGGAGACAGGTTCCCGTTCCGCTACATGGTGGATGATTACGGACTTGATTACTATGCAGCATTTGTGGGCTGCTCTGCGGAAACAGAGGCGAGTTTTGAGACTGTGGTATTCCTGGCAGGCAAGGTGGATGAACTTGGTCTGGGCAGCGTACTGACGATCGAAAGTTCTGATGGAAAGATCGCTAAGACTATCATAGACAATACCCGGAGTAAAGATCAGCAGGTGCTTACCCTGGACTCCATGCAGTCTACCACTTCGGAGGACATTGAAAAGGGTGCATCTTATCTCGCGATAATGAAAAGCAACCTGGAAGTGCTGAAGGCAGCACTTAAGTAAGGAGGCGGGGAAGATGGCTCTTATAACTTGTGACAGTCTGACATTCGGATACGATGGACAGGCGGTGGCGCAGCCTCTGAGCTTTTCGGTAAACGAAGGAGATTACATCTGCATCGTCGGGGAAAACGGAGCGGGCAAGTCCACTCTCATGAAGACCTTGCTCCGTCTGCAGCCGCCTGTGAGCGGAAGTATCGAGACCGGTGACGGACTCCTTCAGACCGGGACGGGCTA
>JAIKWW010000047.1 GCA_024684465.1 Clostridia bacterium
TGGCTGCAATAGTATCTGTGTTCTACATTGTGAGAATGAAAGAGTATTATAATTATTGAAATAAATAAGGTGTTGTTATAGGATATGCTATTTGGACAATTAATTCACAAGTAATATAACTCTAAAGATAATCTTCCTATCGTGGGTGCAAATGCACCCACAAAAATGGGTGCATGGGTGCAAAAGTGCACCCACGGCAAATTGAAATGCACCCACGCTCTTGCAAACCAGGGCGCGAGTAGTTTTTGACCCTATAAAAAACTACGTTTTGACTACGATTCATGGCCAAGATTTGCCACACTTTGCGCGACTTTGCCATTTGGCCCGATTTTCTGTAAAATGACTGAAACTTCAGCAGCCTGGCAAACCGGCGCAAAGTGAAGCATATTGATGCGGTTTTGGAGGTAAGAAATGCCGATAAAAGTGTTATTCGTTTGCCACGGCAACATCTGTCGTTCGCCGATGGCTGAGTTTGTTATGAAGAAGATTGTCAGTGATGCAGGGCTGGAAAAGGAGTTTTATATAGCCAGCGCTGCCACTTCGGATGAAGAAGTTTGGAACGGCGTGGGGAATCCGGTTTATCCGCCGGCGAAAGAAGAACTGGCTAAGCACGGGATCGCAGATGTGTCAGGGAAGCGCGCCGTCCGGCTGCAGGCTGAAGATTATGATAAATATGACTTGCTTCTCGGCATGGAACAGATTAATATTAGGAATATGCTTAGAATCCTCGGAGGCGACCCGGAGGGGAAGATTAAACTGCTGCTGGATTATTCGGACAATCCCAGGAACATTTCCGACCCGTGGTATTCGAGAGATTTTTCGAAGGCTTACGATGATATTTATGAAGGTTGTCGGGCGCTGTTTGATGAGTTGACGTCAGGCATGGGGGAATTGGATGAAAAAGTTCGGATTTCATATTCCGGAGATTGAAGATATAGTTCTGACCGTTTTTGGCGCTGTTCTCTGCGGCGCAGGGGCCGGAATGATCAAGTATTCGGATCTTGGAATGGATGCTATCGGCCTGTTTTATGACGGCATCAGGAATATCCTGGATCTGTCGCCGGAACAGATAGGTACGGCCTCATACGTGGTTTGCGCCATACTGACGGTCTTCCTTCTGATCGTGGACAGGAAGTACGTCAGCGTGGGCAGTCTGTCATATATACTGTTTTACGGCGTATTTGCCAATCTGGGATTTGCGGCAGGGGCATTGATATTCCCTGAAAGGCAGCTGCTGACACAGATCGTTGTCGCGGCGCTGGGTCTGCTGATCCTGTACGTGGGCCTCGGCCTGTTCATCGCCATCGATATCGGCGTGGACGTTTTCACCGGAGTCACGCTGTGGCTGACGAACCTGACGGGCTGGTCCCTCAAGAACACGAAGATCGGCTTTGACCTGAGCGTCGCAGTCATCGGGTTTATCCTGGGCGGAACGCTGGGTGCGCTGACATTCATTACAGTAGTAATAGGGGGACCCTGCGTTTCATTCTTCAGAACGCAGATTCAGAAGGCATACTTCAGAAAAAAGATACAGAATCAACTCCGTCAGGAGGGGAAAAAATAAGGAGCTTCGCAGCAGTATCCTGAGATCGTTTTCGGGAGTTCTGTGCGGTAAGCTCTTTTTTCATTTTTGGCCTGTAACACGGCATTTTGAAACCGCTTTGTAACTGTAGCATGATATAATTCAGCCAAGATCCGGAGGAAGGATAAATTCCATTACCGTACTTCAGGATTCAGAGGAGTTGAGTTTCCCAAGTGTCCCCAGAATTGATCCTCCTGATGGATAGTGCATTGGGCGATTTGTGGTCCGGATGAGTTTTGTGATAGTGGAAATCCGGTTGCAGTAGGCGACGGGTGACCGCTGATGTTGAAAAGAAGGTGTGGTTATGAAAAAACTAATGAAAAAAGCGCTAGTTTATCTTACAACACTAGCCATGTGTCTGAGTTTATCTCCTGCGGCGCTGGCGGCGGACGGGACTGATTTTCAGATTGACAAGTCCAAGACCGCAGACACCGAAGTGCTGGATCGTGATAACCCCGTGACGGAGGTCACTCTGTCTCTGCCATCGGGAGAGTATCAGAACAAGATCGATATTGTATTTGTGATGGATGATTCTAGTTCCATAGGCAATTCTGGTATTAACTTTAGGGCAAACCTTGTTGACCTTTTTGATTCTGTGATTGAAAACAACAAAGGGGTTGAATTAAGAATCGGTATTGTCAAGTTTAGTGGCTACGCAATAAGTATGCTTGGCGATGAATTGGTTGTATATAATGGTACAGATGAAGACAAAGATGCTTTAAAAAAGGCGATAGAAGGAGTACCTGAACCGGAATGGCATGGCTCGAATCCGCATGCTGGACTAATTATGGCAAATACTCTTCTTGAGGCGGATGAAACAGTTGGCAATGATCATAAATACGTTGTGTTTTTGACTGACGGAAAAGGATACATCTGGAATAATGAGGAAAATGAACCTGTCACATATTATACCCAGTTCGTTAAAAAGGGTGCGGTACAGGAAAATGGAAAGCCCGTGCTGAATCAGGTTGCTAACAGCTACAACAGAGAACAGGGGGCATCATACGTCAAGTTTGCTGAGGAATTAGTGAATAGTGATTATATTATTGATGACGATGAAATAGCTCATGGTGAAATAGCCGATGATTCTTCTGCTTACTATAAAGTGCTGTTCAATTTAGACACCGAAGAACTTAAAGATACAAATGGGACATATGACTGCCCGGCATATTATACAGAATATCCTGATTACGTTGAAGCGATAGGAAAGAGAACAGTTGACATCAGTGAAGACAGTTCATGTGAATCACATTTGACAACGAATGGCAAGGATCTGTTAGGTTCAGGAGGAATCTATGCCCCATATGTGACATACTACGAGTATACTCCGGGAAACGAGACCTTCTGGAAGGACATCAATTATCTGAAACTGAATCCTTATATTGTCGATATTAATGACGATGGTAATTACTATTACACGGAAACTGTCAATGATGATTTTTGGCTTTTGCATCCAGATGGATTCCAGAAAGCGCTTTACCAGACTGGGCACTATTGGAATGACGTGATTAATAAGAATTATAATACTGCAGTAATTGGGATTTATAATGTAGGGTCCGGTTCAGGGACTCACCTCGCCGGTTCCTTCACGCACTGGTTGAAAGAGTTCAGTGATGTGGGGATTCAGATTAATCAAAAGAGTAAGGAAAGCCCAGTCACAGAGAACGACATTGAAAAAGTTGCCACTTTGTTTGAGGATGTCGACAATAGTATTCGCTATGTTGTAAACAGTGGTAAGGTTACCGATGAGATAACCGAACCTTTTGATCTGGTTATGGATGGCTATGACGAGAATATTCCTTTCAAACTGGTAGTTGGTGAAGATGAATTTACAGCGACTGCCGGAGAGGAAGCAAACACATGGACATTTGGTGAAAAGGATTCTGAGACTGATCTGTTCCCATATGTTGTTTCCTGGGACAGTGAGGCGAACACATTTACCTGGACCATCAATGTTCCTGTTGAAAACGCCAATCCGGTTCAGCTGAGTTATAAACTCAAATGGAACGGAAAGGGCGAAGCAGGTGTTAAAACTCCTACCAATGATTCCACACTTCTGGAATACACCACGACAGACGGAACTGACGGAGAGGAAGAATTTGAATCCCCTGAAGTATTGTATCCGCTCCAGATAACCTACAAGGCTAACTATACCGGTGGTCCTGCAGACGTTACTGACCGCGGAGACGGGGATAATTATTACAAGAAAGGCGACAACGCTACGTTGAAGGGCGCAGATCTGTTTACCCGCTCCGGATATACTTTCAGCGGCTGGAGCCTCACTGCAGACGGTGCAGCTACATATCAGCCGGGCGGTATCTATGAAAAGCTTCCTGGTGATGTGACACTCTATGCTGTCTGGACGCAGAATCAGAGTGGCGGCGGCAACTCTGATGGCGGCAGAACTTCTTCCGTAACGATCGAGCCTGTAGAAGTTCCATTAGCTGAGATCCCTGAAGAACTGAACGGGGCAGATCACTTCGCTTATGTAGAGGGATATCCTGACGGAACAGTTAAGCCGGAGGGTAACATCTCCCGTGCTGAAATTACCACAATGCTCTATCGTCTTCTGAACCCTGAGTGGAGAGATAACTGCTTCACAGACCAGAACGTATTCTCCGACGTTGACAAGCCGATGTGGTATAACAAGGCTGTCTCTTCCATGGCGAAGGGAACGTATGTAGAAGGCTACCCTGATGGAACCTTTAAGGGCAATAACGCCATCACAAGAGCCGAGTTTGTGACCATTATGGTTCGTTTCCTGAATGAGGATCTGACTTATGCCAACCCGTTTATCGATATCGACAAGCACTGGGCAAAGAGTTATATTCTCAAGGCTGTTGGTGCAGGCTGGATTAACGGCTATCCTGACGGTACATTCAGACCTGACCAGCCGATAACCCGTGTCGAAGCTATGAAGATCATCAACAGTGTTCTTCACCGCGGCGTGGATGCGACAAGCGAGCTGGGAGATTATATCAACTTCCCGGACAACAGCGATCTGAACAAGTGGTATTACTATGAAGTAATCGAAGCAGTAAATAATCATGAATATGTAGGTGAGCGCCCTAACGAGAACTGGACGCGCAACGCTGTTGACTACTTCTATGACATCAACAAGTATGAAAGGCCTGAAGCCTGATCCGGGAATTCGAGCCTGACGAGACAATCGATCTGTGGACACACGCTTTGTGCGTGGTAGTCAGACAAGGGGTTGACTGTCCGGCATAACAACCGACATTTTCACTGAAATAAGACCCACCTCAGTATCCAGCCATACATGCTGCTGAGGTGGGTCGATTTATCTTTATATTATTCTCCTTTTATGAGAGCCCACTTCTTTTTTAGTGAGAGCTTCTTGATGGCAGCTTCTCTTTTTAGGGCATCGCTCTTTGTGGGAAGCTCTTCAAGGTGTACCAGCGTAACAGGAAGCCGTCCTCTGGTATATTTTGCACCGTTGCCTGAATTGTGGGCTTCAAGCCTCTTATTTATATCGTTCGTCCAGCCGGTGTACAGGGTTCCGTCACTGCATCGGAGAATGTAGACGTAATTGGTCATTTCTGCGTTCCTTGTATCAGAACTGCTTCAGCCAGTCAGAAAATGCCAGGAGCCCGTTTTCGATGATCTCATAAGGCTTGCCGAATCCGAGACGGAAATGTCCTTCAGATTCAAAGGCGCTTCCCGGTACCAGCAGAACGCTCTTCTCCCGTAATAGTCTCAGACAGAGCTCTTCGGATCCCATTTCCATATCATATGCAGGAAATGCGGTGGTGCCAGCTTCCGGAGGAATCATGGAAAGGAGTTTTTCCTGGTTTACAAACTGAGTGACAAGCTCCAGGTTTTTCTTGCAGATTTTTATATTCCTTTTCAGGATGCGTTCTTTATTCTCCAGGATCAGGGAGGCTATGTAATCGTCGATACAGCCTACGCTTATGATGTGGAAGTCCCTCACGTGATTCAGATGATCGATGACTTCCGTCGGTCCTGCAATCCATCCCAGTCTTATGCCTGCTGTGGAGAAGGTCTTTGACATGGTTCCTGTTGAAATGCCTTTCTCATACACTTCACATGCTGCTTTGCGGAAGTGGGGAGCATCGTAGGTGAGTCCGCGGTATGCTTCGTCGATGAGCAGCCAGGCGTTGACGGTTCGTGCGATTTCAACTATCTGATTAAGTTCTTCGTCGCTGAGTACCATGCCGGTTGGATTATTTGGATTGGTGAGGCAGATCATAGCTGTTTCCGGCCTTACTGCTGCACGGAGTGCATCGATGTCCAGCCGCCAGTTATTACTATCCGTGAAACTGAGAGTTGTGATCTCTGCGCCGATGGATTCGGGCAGGAGCGTGCTCTGAAGATATGAAGGGGCTGTGGTGATCACGTGATCTCCCGGATTGACATATGAGAGCAGGAACAGGGAATTTGCACCGATGCCGCCGTGTGTGACCGTAACCCGGTCAGCTGAAATGCCGGTGTAAAGTCCTGAGATCGCGGTTCTGAGTCTCTCCGAACCTGTGATCGCACCGTAGTCCAGCTTGAGATTCATTATATTATCAGCAATATCTTCATTAATATTCAGAACCTCCTGCAGCTGATGGAGGTTCATGGGGGATACACAGGTCTCCGAAAGGTTGTAGTCACAGTCATTTTCGTATTTATCCAGCCATATTTCCGGCTTAAAATCTCTGATTATCATTCGTATTTTTATCTCCCGATTTTAATTCTCATTAATATAATAAAAATCCATTTAACGATAATTTTAACATTTATACGTGGATTTGTGGAGTTTTGTGTTAGAATTATAAAGAAAAGTACCCGGTGGCAGTAACATGACGCGGGTACGAATTTTTAAATTGATTGTATTTGATTATTCGGGAGAGAATGTATGAATCTTCACGAAAAACTTATTATATGTGAACGGTATATCAAAGATAAGGGCTATCGTGATGCTGCGATCGTCAGTGCCGGACTGGGTGCGGAGATGATCGTGTTCAGAATTCCGAACGTTACGGCAAAGTACCCAAATGAGCGGCCCAATGTTTCGGTGGCCTTTGCTCATGGCACGATGAATGCCGGTGATATAGATTTTGACGTCATGCAGTTGCTGTGTTTCATAAGCAGCGGCATTCCTGAGGAGCGTCTGCCGGATATTCAGCGGTTTTGCTCTGATTTTAACAAGGCTATGCAGATCGGCTTCTTCGGGGTGGATTATAAAAATGCCAGCGTCTACTTCAAGAGTGCGCAGGTGGTGGATAAGAATATAACCCGGGAACGGCTGGAGATCTGTTTCGACAATGTCCTCACGATGATCCTGTTCTATTTTGGGTATGTGTATGAGATTCTCATTGAGCTCAGTTTTGGCGTGATCGGATATGGAAGCACGCCGGGCAAACTCAGGGAACGGAAACGGATGATGAAGGAGGCAATGGCGGAGCTCCGTCCGGAGGATATAAAGCCTGAACCGCCGGCTGATCCGAATGCAGCTGTGATCGAAGAGCGTTTCAGTCAGCTGAAGGAGGCAAATCCGGAGGTCCTGAAACAGGCGAATATAGACATTGATGACATCCGCAGGAGGCGAGACAAGCTGTCCCGTTCAAGACAGGAATCTGACGCGGAAAAGACTGCACTTCAGATTTTGAAGCTGGCGGAAGAGGAACGCAACGGGAAGCGCGCAGCGGCAGCAGCTCAGAGAAAGGCGGCGCCTAAACCGCAGCCTCAGCAGAGCTTGAGAGCCCCTGAAGAAGATGCCAGGGTCGCGGCCAGTTCGTTGACTCCGAAATCGGATGAGGATTCGCTGAGTTACAAGAATCAGATGCCGTCTGTGGAAATGTACGCAAAACGGGGTCAGCGCAGGCAGGAGCCTCCTCTTGACATGGAGGAACTTCGCCGGGCCCTTGAAATCGAACAAAAGGAACGTGCGCGGATAAATGCGGCGCGCAAACAGAGTGAAACGGAATTGGATAATGCGATACGGGGAGAAAAGATCAGCGGTGCCGATATTCCTGTGGCAAATGCGAAGCGGGATCCTGCGGCTGATCAGGAGTCGCTGCTCGCCCGTCTGAAAAAATGGACCCAGAACTGATCGCGTGGTTAGATACGGAGAGATGAATTAGTATATGAGATTGAATAAATACATTGCACATTCGGGGGTTGCATCGCGAAGAAAGGCGGATGAACTCGTCGAAAAGGGGCTTGTAAAGATAAATGGCGTCACTGCTTCCACGGGGATGGACGTGGGGCCGGGTGATGTGGTAGAGGTTGACGGAAAGATTATAGAACCTGAGAAAAAGCTTGTGTATTACATGCTCAACAAGCCTGTGGGCTACATAACAACAGCAAGTGATGAACAGGGCAGACCTACTGTTCTGGATCTTATGCCTGAAGTTGAAGAGAGGATTTATCCGGTGGGCAGGTTGGATTATATGACTTCCGGTCTGCTGATAATGACCAATGACGGGGATCTTGCCTATAAGCTTATGCATCCCAGCAAGAAGGTGTTCAAAACTTATGTGGCTGAAGTCGGAGGGCTGCTAACAATCCATGAGGCGAGACGGCTGTCTGCAGGCGTCAAGATCCAGGGAAGGATGACTGCACCGGCCAAAGTCGAGATCCTCAGCCAGTCGGATAGTTCATCCCGGGTGATGATCAGTATATCCGAGGGCAGGAATCGCCAGGTTCGAAGGATGTTTGAGGCGGTGGGTCACAGAGTGATCCGTCTCGAAAGAATCTCTATAGCGAATCTGAAGCTGGGTCATCTTAAGGAAGGCCGCTACAGAAAGATGTCCCAGAATGAGATAGATTATTTAAAAAGGCTGTAGTTTTTACAGCTGAGGTTTGTCGATAAATATGTTTTTGTATGGTAAGAGGTGGACCGGAGTATCATGAACGAAGAATATAATCTTATAGTTAAGACAACTGCTCTCGTTATGAATATCGTAAAGGAATATGTCAATATCGGGGATACCGTAGTGGACTGCACCATGGGCAACGGTTACGATTCGCTGTCTCTGGCACAGATGGCCGGTTGCGGAAAAGGCGGAAAGCTCGTGGCTATGGACATACAGACTGCGGCACTCTGGGGCACGCAGGCACTTTTGGAGGAAAATGGCTTTAAGGAACTTGAAGACAATGGGATACGGCTTATACGGGACTCTCATGAGAATATTGACAAGTATGTAAAAGCCGGCGAACCTTCAGCGATAGTTTTCAATCTCGGTTTTTTGCCCGGACATGACAAGAAGATCGTAACAAGTGTCAGATCCACTATACCTGCGATCAGGAAGGCGATAGAGCTCGTTCGCGAAAACGGCATTGTTTCTGTTACCACTTATACGGGACACGCCGAAGGCAGGGAAGAAAAGGAACGGCTTTCGGAAATGCTGGCGGCGCTTCCTTCAAAGAAATATCATGTGGCGCATGTCGATATGATCAATCAGAAAAAGACCGCGCCCGGAGTATTCTTCATTACAAGAAAAAAGAAATTAGTCTGAGGTTTAACCTGTGTCTTCGGGCACAGGTTTTTTAAGTGTCAGGTATTGACATATTATCCCAATAAAGGTAAAATCTCACTATAATATAGGGAGGGAAAATATGGTAATATTCTTATACTCGGAAAGACCGGTGTTATATGATGAGGTATTTGATCTTCTTTCTGATTATGATTATGAAAGAAAGGATATATCTGTCGATATGCTTCGTGATGAGATAGTGGATTTTGAAAATGGAGATTATCTGCTGGCTGATCCGAAATCACTGGAAAAAGATGATAGGATCCTGGATCTGTACAGATTTGCAAACAAGGATGTTCCTTTTGTGATAGCTGCTCCCAGGTATCCGCAGAGTGTCATGGGAGAAATCCTGAGGAGCTGGGAGCTGCCGAAAGCTTCTAATGGGGGCAGATACGCAAATAGAGTTAGTGGCATGTACGGGGATGAATGGAATCCTGAAGACAGTTATCCGGATCTCAGCGGTGCTGACGAGTGGGAAAGCAGTGCGACCGGTCACTGGGAGATCGACAGGATGATCTGTCAGACGCCTTTGGAGGAGGCAGCTGAGGTCATACAACAGCTTTCCGGAATTATTCTGTCACTCGTTCTGGTGCGTTACGGGGATTCGACTAAGGCCTCCGGACTGTGTGAGGAACTGATCCTTGCTGCTGAAAAAATGAGAGGGATCCGTCGGGGTGAGGCTGGTTTATCCTTTAATGGAGACGAAAAAAACATGCTCCGCAAAAGCATGCGGGAGCATGATGATCATGTGGCCTGATTTCAATTGCGCAGGTCTATAAAAGAATCCTCGGTGATAATGCAGCAGCATGGTATGTCATGTTCGTTGACGGGAATTTCATCAACCAGCTGAAATGAATATGCCAGAGCTATGAGAAGTGAGTCATTTCTTTTTCGTGGCAGAAATCTGTCATAGCAGCCGGCGCCGAAGCCGAGACGATTTCCTGACCGGTCGAATGCCAGCCCTGGCAGAAGAATGATATCCGGAGCATCCGGCGCGCATTCTTCTGAATGATCCGGGTCAGGCTCCAGGATGCCCATCTTCGACTTCTTCAGTTCGTCGAATGAATGGACGTAATATGTTCTGATCTTCATTTCAGCATCTGTGAGAGGGAGCACGAGTCTGCAGCCTGAATCGATGATTTTTTTATTCAATGT
>JAIKWW010000057.1 GCA_024684465.1 Clostridia bacterium
CCTCAAGATCCTCCAGATTCTTCTTAGGCAGCAGAACATGCTTGATTCCCGCTCTGTGGGCTGCGATCATCTTTTCCTTGATACCGCCGACAGGGAGTACATTTCCCCTGAGCGTGATCTCACCGGTCATGGCAAAGTCTCTCTTCACAGGAATCCCCGTCAGCGCAGACAGTACAGAAGTGCACATCGTCACACCTGCAGACGGGCCGTCCTTTGGCACCGCTCCCTCCGGAATGTGGATATGAATGTCCTTCTTCTTGTAGAAGTCCTCCGGAATGTCGAACTTGTCGCTTCTGGACCTTATTACACTTACGCCGGTCTGGGCGGATTCCTTCATAACGTCACCCAGTTTGCCCGTCAGTGACAGAGAGCCGTTGCCGTCCATGATGGCAGTCTCTATCTGCAGCGTGTCGCCGCCCACCTGAGTCCAGGCAAGTCCCGTAACAACACCTACCAGGTCTTCGCCCTCGATGATGTCATAGGAGGCCTTGTGTTTACCCAGATATGTCTTCAGATTCCCGGCTGTGACTCTGAACTTCTTGTTCTTCGTTTTGGCTCCACCCTCAACAACTTTCGCAGCGACTTTTCTGCATACAGTGCCGATTTCTCTCTCGAGATTTCTCACGCCGGATTCTCTCGTATAATAATTGATAATATCTCTGACAGCACCTTCGGAGATGGTGAGCTGGTCTTTTTTCAGACCGTTTTCCTTCATCTGCTTCGCGATCAGATGCTGCTCGGCGATCTTGACCTTTTCCTCTTCGGTGTAACTGGAGAGATTTATCACTTCCATTCTGTCGAACAGAGGTCTGGGGATCGTACCGGTATCATTTGCCGTAGTGATAAAGAGCACCTTTGAAAGGTCAAAAGGTACATCCAGGAAATGATCCTTGAAGTCCTTGTTCTGTTCAGGATCCAGCACTTCCAGAAGTGCGGACGCAGGGTCGCCTCTGTAATCTCCGCCGACTTTGTCGATCTCATCCAGCAGGAATACAGGATTGTTTGTTCCCGCATCGTTGATGGAAGAGATGATCCTGCCCGGGATCGCGCCCACATACGTCCTTCTGTGGCCTCTGATCTCTGCTTCATCTCTGACGCCGCCCAGAGACATCCTCACGAAGTTCCTGTTCAGCGCTCTTGCTACAGATCTTGCAATGGAAGTCTTGCCCACTCCCGGAGGGCCTGCCAGACAGAGGATCGGGCCCTTGAAGTTCTTGGAAAGTGCCATCACTGCGAGATATTCCACGATTCTGTCCTTGACCTTCTCCAGGCCGTAATGATCCTCGTCCAGGACCTTTCTCGCCCTCTTGATGTCGATCTTGCTCTTGGAAGACTTGTTCCACGGAAGATCCAGGATCGTCTCTATGTAATTTCTCTGAACAGAAGCATCCGGGGAAGAAGGCTGTATGCGGAGCATCTTCTTGATCTCCCGCTCGATCTTCGTATGGATCTTTTCGTCCAGCTTGAGTTTCTTAAGCTTTTCAAGCCATCCCTCGACCTCGTCGTCGATGGATTCATCCTGTCCCAGTTCCCGCTGTATCGTCCTGATCTGTTCCCTGAGATAATATTCCTTCTGGTTCTCACTGAGCTTTTCTCTTACCTTCTGGGAAATTTCGTTGGAAACCTTCACGATCTCGTTTTCTCTGGTGAGCATCTCGCTGACTTTTTCCAGTCTTTCCAGAGGATCGATGGTATCGAGAACGATCTGCTTGTCATCCACTGACAGCTCCAGATGGGAAGTAATAATATCTGCCATTCTGCCCGGAACTTCTATTGCCTCAATTCCCGGATAGATCTCTCTGGAGATCTTCTGGGATCCGTCCAGATATTCTGCAAACTGTGTCAGCACTGCTCTCATGAGAGCCTTTGCCCGGATCTGATCCACAAATTCGTCCATTTCCGGGATCTCATTGATTACAGCGCGAAAATAAGGAACCTCATGAATCATAGTTGCGATGGATCCTCTGCATACGCCTTCCACCAGCACTCGGATGGCATTTCCCGGCAGTCTCAGCATCTGCTTGATCCTGGCAACCGTACCCACCGAAAACAGATCATCCATTGTAGGAAGATCCGTTTCCGCCTCTTTCTGAGTTACGAGAAATACTGTCTGATTGCCCATCATCGCCTGTTCCAGAGCCGTTACGGATTTTTCCCTCCCTATGTCAAAGTGGAGCATCATTGAAGGGAAAATGGTTATTCCCCGGAGCGGGATTACCGGCATCTCATTATCACGACCGTCGGATATGTGGATCAGGTCGTCTATATCATTTTCATCGAATTCGCCCTCAGCGGCTTCACCTGTCGCTGCAGCAGCTTCATTTTCTGCATTTTCCATAACATCTTCGATGTTTTTTTCTTTTAAATCGGACATTTACGTCACCTCCATCCGGGAGCATAATATTATCTGTTTGTCTAAAAAAGGGCATGATATTAAATACATGCCCCTTTAAATCAAGCTCCCTTTGAATCTTCCTCTGGCTCGCCTTCGCCGGTGAGCACCAGTGACGGACGAACATTGTCATCCACCGTATCCTTGGTGATGATGCACTTTTTCACGTCATCTCTGGACGGGATCTCATACATGATATCCGTCATGAGACCTTCAAAGATGCTTCTGAGGCCTCTCGCACCGGTCTTTCTCTCGATAGCCTTCTCAGCAATGCGTTCGATCGCATCGTCTTCAATTTCCAATTCCACATCGTCCATTGAGAAGAGTTTCTTATACTGCTTCAAAAGCGCGTTCTTCGGCTCATTAATGATCCTCACAAGATCATCCGTGTGCAGCTCTTCGAGAGTTACAACAACCGGAAGTCTTCCGACGAATTCAGGAATGAGACCGTACTTCAGCAGATCTTCAGGCTGAAGTTTTTTCAGCGCATCCTTGTCATTTTCCTTCTTGGACTTGACTTCCGCGGTAAATCCGATGGACATCTCGCCGCTTCTTCTCTGGATCACTCTCTCGAGTCCGTCAAATGCGCCTCCGCAGATGAACAGGATATTTGTAGTGTCTATCTGCAGGAATTCCTGATGAGGATGCTTTCTGCCACCCTGAGGAGGAACGCTTGCAACAGTTCCTTCAAGAATCTTCAGCAGTGCCTGCTGTACGCCCTCGCCGCTGACATCTCTCGTGATCGAAACATTCTCGGATTTTCTTGCGATCTTGTCGATCTCGTCGATGTAGATGATGCCCTTCTGCGCACGCTCGATATCGTAGTCTGCCGCCTGGATCAGTTTGAGAAGTATGTTCTCAACATCTTCACCCACGTATCCTGCTTCTGTAAGAGCCGTTGCATCTGCGATGGCAAAAGGCACGTCCAGGATCCTGGCAAGAGTCTGCGCGAGCAGTGTCTTTCCCGAGCCGGTAGGTCCGATCATGAGGATGTTGCTCTTCTGGAGTTCCACATCCTCACCGTCATCCTGGAATGTGCTGTTTATTCTCTTGTAATGATTGTATACTGCAACGGCAAGGTCTTTCTTTGCCTCACTCTGTCCGATCACGTACTCGGCGAGCTTTTCATTGATCTCCATCGGCTTTGGAAGCTTGAGCTTTTCAGTTTCAAGAGCCTTCTGGTCATCTGCCGCGAACTCCTCGCGAATGATGTCGTTGCAGAGCTCGATGCACTCGTCACAGATATAAACACCCGGACCTGCCACCAGTCTTCTCACCTGGTCCTGCGTCTTGCCGCAGAATGAGCATCTGAGCTGCTTAGTGTCGTCAAATTTCGGCATTTTCCCGCCCCCTTTTTATCTGCTTGCGAGAACTTTATCAATAAGACCGTATTCCAGAGCTTCCTCAGGGTCCATAAAGTTGTCGCGATCAGTATCTTTCTCTATCTTGGAAAGACGCTGTCCTGTGTTGGCTGCAAGGATCTTGTTCAGACGGCTCTTGGTATGAAGAATATGCTCAGCATGAATCCGCATATCTTCCGCCTGTCCCTGCATGCCGCCCAGCGGCTGGTGAATCATGATCTCCGAATTAGGCAGAGCAAATCTCTTGCCCTTGGCACCGGCAGACAGCAGGAATGCTCCCATGCTTGCGGCCATGCCAACGCAGATCGTGGATACGTCAGGCTTTATATACTGCATCGTATCGTAGATCGCCAGTCCCGCGGAAACAGATCCGCCCGGGCTGTTTATATAGAAGTTGATATCTGCTTCAGGATCTTCTGACTCCAGGAACAGAAGCTGTGCCACGATCAGACTGGCAGTATGATCAGTGACTTCCTCTCCGAGGAAAATGATCCTGTCCTTTAAGAGTCTTGAATAAATATCATAGGAACGTTCCCCGTTGTGGGTCTGTTCAATGACGTATGGTATTACTGCCATTTTCTTCCTCTTTTTCCACTTTCTTTAAATGCAGATTTGGCGGAGTCCATGAACATTAACATTAACTCCGCCCAATCGCCTTTTATTTCGAAAATTTAAAACCGACTATTTTTCTTCTGCGTCGTCTGCACCTGGTGTGAACCACTCAACAACTGCAGCTTCGCCCATGATCTTCGCAGCCTTCTTGGATGCGATGTCCTTCTTGATGTACGCGATGTCAGCGCCTACGAGTTCTCTCATCTTTGCTGCGTCAACGCCGTACTGTACGCCCATTCTCTTGAGTTCTGCCTCGAGTTCCTCTTCAGTTGCTTCACAGCCTTCCTGCTTTGCAACTGCTTCTACGATCAGACGAGTCTTGACCTTTCTCTCTGCCTCAGCTCTTACCTGCTCTCTCATGTCAGACAGCTCTGTGCCTGTCTGCTTCAGATACTGCTGGAGATTGATCCCGCTGTAAGAGAGCTGCTGGTCGAACTGCTGGAGCAGATCGTCGATGCCGTGCTCGATCATAACTTCCGGAATGTCGATGGTAGTGGACTCGAAGAGACTTCTGATAACTTCGTTTTCCTTCTGAGTTTCCAGACGGTTCTGCTTCTTTTCTTCCAGGTCTCTCTTTACGTCAGCCTTCCATTCTTCGAGGGTGTCGAACTCGCTGCACTCTGCAGCCAGATCGTCATCTACAGGCGGAACGTCCTCTTCCTTTACATCGTGGATCACGCACTCGAACTTTGCATGCTGTCCGGCAAGCTTCTCGGAAGGATAGTTCTCAGGGAATACCACATCAACTGTCACTTCATCGCCAGCCTTGGAGCCGATCAGCTGATCCTCAAATCCCGGGATGAACTGTCCGGAACCCAGCTTCAGCTTTGCATTCTCAGCTGTGCCGCCTTCGAACTGCTCGCCGTCATCTGTGAATCCCTTGTAGTCAAATACAACTGTATCATTTTCTTCTGCTGCGCGCTCAACAGTAACCAGTCTCGCATTTCTGTTTGCGTAGCTCTGGATCTGAGCATCTACTTCTGCATCTGTAACTTCAGTTGTAGGGAGCTGGATCTTTACGCCCTTGTAGTTTTCGATAGTCACTTCAGGAGCAGTGATGAAGCTGATCTTGAAAGTGATTCCGTTTCCTGACTTGATCTCCTGGCCCTCAGTGTCGATCTCAGGATGATCTTCAGGATCGATTCCCAGTTCCTCCAGAGCCTTTGGATAGTTCTCATTGAAAACTTCAGTTACGGCATCCTGGATGAAGATGTCCTTGCCGTAATGAGTTTCGATCATCTTTCTGGTTGCCTTGCCCTTTCTGAAGCCAGGTACCGTGAAATAAGATCTGTTCTTGTTATATACCTTGTTGATAGCCGCTTCAAACTCATCAGCGGTAACTTCCATTGTCATGTTTACGGTGTTAACGATTCTATCTACGAACGTAGCCTTCATTTTCTTGATTTCCTCCTGGGTTATATGTTGTTATTTTTTGCTTCCTTCAGCAGTTCCATGCCTCTTCCGAATTTCGACCTGGTCCCCGGTTCCAGCTTCAGCTTCTTGCTCAGCGTTTCTCCGAGGCTCTTCAGAGCTTCAACGTCTCCTGAAAAAAGCTCAAGTTCAAGTTCCATAATGTCAAGATCCCCTGCCGAAGTGATGATCTTGCCCATGTCCATGGATGCTTCACAGATTACCTTTCCCGTGTCAAGCCTCATGGCATGTCTGGTAAAGTCAGTCTCTATGAGCGGTGCGAGGGGCTTGTCACCCACAAGTTCCATGAGTTCTCTGCCCTTCTGGCTCTCCTTGAATACTTCAAGCGAAGGCGTTCTCTCTTCGCAGCAGGTATCGAGCTGTATGTTCAGTTCTTCCCGTTCATGCAGTCCGTTTTCCTGGCGGCCGCCCCATTTAAGCGTTGCCACATAGGCCTCGCCCTCTTTTCTGATGCGGAATGCCGCGTCTACACCTGAAAGCACTCTGTCCTCTGTATCGAAGTAGGTTGCCTTCATTTCTGTCTCCGTCTCAGAATCCACCTTGCCGAATTTTTTAAAGACTTCGGTCTTGCAGAGCTTTTCTGCGGTTTCCTGATCCGGAACAGTGTACTTCAGTTCTATTTCCATAAAACTCTCCTAACTCCGTCCCTTTAAGCTTACTCGCCCTAGAGAGCATTTACGAGTCATTTTATCATATGAAAATCGTAAATACAAGCATTTACCGTCAATATTTACCCGTTAACAACCCATTATAAGCATAAAACCCCTTTCAAAAGTGAGAAAGGGGTCTTATTTTTTTAATTTACACTACTTTTTTGGGTTGTAATAAGGGCAAAAACCCTTTCGGTATATCATGATTTAAATCGCGAAAACCGTAATTTTTACTGCAAAGCCCTTACTCCGTTATCTCCCCGGATTCCCCTGTCTGTATATCGGTAACTTCCGACCCCAGATTCAGGGTATTCTTTTCAAGCTGCAGCAGTATGTCGTTGAGTTTGTCCATCCGCTCCTCTGTAAGAGAATCGTCCGGAGCCAGCTGCGTGGTGTAGAGCAGATGTTCCAGGGCGTGGTGAACCTCCGCCAGCTTTCTGCGCATTTCGGAGAGCTCTTCCTTCTTCGCAGCCCGTGGATCCCTGACAGCATCGCTGAGCACTTCCAGTTTGTCCTCATCGATATTAACTGTACAGTTTTCCAGAACAGGCACCGGTTCAAATCCCAGAGTCTGCTTCACATATTCCGCGAAATCCTTCTTTGCTTGTTCCTCTCCGTGTACCAGAAATACCATATCCGGAGCCGGCGTAAAAGCACTGAGCCAGTTCAGAAGTCCATCTCTGTCTGCATGTCCCGAAAAGCCCTTGAAATCGTATATTTCCGCAGCCACATTTATCGGTTCGCTGAATATGTGCACCACTTCCTGTCCATCCACCAGCTTTCTGCCGAGAGTCCCTTCAGCCTGGTAGCCCACGAAGAGCACGCTGTTCCTGGAATCCCACAGATTGTGCTTGAGATGATGCTTGATCCTTCCCGCCTCGCACATGCCGGACGCGGAGATGATTACCTTCGGGGTATTGTCCTCGTTGAGGGCCTGGGACTCCAGCGTATTCTGAACGAAGTGGAGATTCGCAAAATTCAGCGGATTGTCCCCGGACAGCAGAGTGTCTCTGGAATCGGAGTCAAAGACCTGCGCATTCTTTTTAAAGACCTCCGTTGCAGTGAGCGCCATAGGGCTGTCCACGTAGAACGTGATGTCTTTCATAGCCTGGGCAAACACGCTGTCCTCTCTGAAGAGCTTGTTGAAATAATAGATCATGTCCTGAGTCCTGCCCACCGCAAAAGCAGGTATCAGAACAGTCCCGCCCCGCTTTATGGTTCTCATGACGGCGTCCCTCAGGCCCGTGACATCCTCGTCACTCTCCGGATGCAGCCTGTTTCCGTAAGTAGTTTCCATCAATACGATGTCCGCCTCGGAAATATACTTCGGATCCCGCAGTATAGGGCGGTCCACCTGACCGATATCCCCCGAGAAGACCAGCTTGGTGGTCTTGCCCTTTTCTGTTATCCAGATCTCGATGGATGCCGACCCCAGTATGTGTCCCGCCTCCACAAAGCGAACCGTCACCTCGTCATTGATCTTTACCTTGCTGTCGTAGAGCACCGGATGCACCAGCTCCAGCACCGCCTGAACTTCCTCGTCCCCGTAGAGCGGTTCCACGTGCTGCCTGCCCAGACGGTCGTTCTTCTTGTTCAGGTACTCGGTCTCCTTAGCCTGGATGTGGGCGCAGTCTCTCAGCATTATGTCCAGCAGATCAGCTGTGGCGTCCGTGGTATAAATCTGTCCGTAAAAACCGTACTTTACCAGCAGAGGAAGTCTGCCGCAGTGATCCACGTGGGCGTGGCTGAGCAGCACAAAATCCACGGAAGAGACGTCAAAAGGGAAGCGTTCCCGGTTTTTTGCCTCCATTTTTTTGCTGCCCTGGAACATTCCGCAGTCCAGCAGGAATGTAGTATGCTCCGTCTGTATCAGGTGGCAGGACCCGGTCACACCCTCAGTAGCCCCGCAGAATTTGATCTTCATATGCCGCTCCTTTCACGTTTTCAAAATCTGAAACCCATTGTTATCACAAACGCATCGTCTATTGACTATGCAGTCTTTGCGCCAGCCCTTCCGGAGAAATCGTCACATCGTCTATTTGCGATGCAGCATTCTTCCCATTACGGCTGAAAAAAATCCGGCGAAGAAAATTCGCCGGAGTAATCTTCTACATTTATATTATATTACTTAATCCGGGATAATTACAGATTTCGTGTCAAATAACCATGCAGCATGTCATATTATTTCTCACCTACAGCACCTTGCTGAGGAAGTTCCTGGTTCTCTCATTCTTCGGATTGTTGAAGATTTCCTCGGGTTTTCCCTGTTCCTGGATCACGCCGCTGTCGAAAAAGAGCACTCTGTGGGCCACTTCTCTGGCAAAACCCATCTCATGGGTTACGATCACCATGGTCATTCCGTTTTCAGCCAGTTCTCTCATAACGTCGAGAACTTCGCCGACCATTTCCGGATCCAGCGCGGAAGTAGGTTCGTCGAAGAGCATTACCTCCGGATCCATGCACAGGGCTCTGGCAATGGCAACACGCTGCTGCTGTCCTCCGGACAATTCAGCCGGATAATAGTCCGCCTTGTCGCCCAGTCCGACTCTTTCAAGCAGGGTCTTCGCCTTCTTCTCAGCCTCCTCAGCCGGCACTTTTTTTACCATGACCGGTGCCATCATCAGATTCTCCAGCACAGTCTTGTGAGGAAACAGGTTGAAGCTCTGGAACACCATACCCATGTGGGTTCTTATTTCATTAATATTCTTTTCCTCGATGAGCCTTCCATCCAGGAATATCTCGCCTGAAGTCGGTTCATCCAGCATGTTCAGACAGCGCAGGAACGTACTTTTTCCGGAGCCGGACGGCCCGATGACGCAGACGACCTCGCCGTCGTGGATAGTCTCATTGATTCCCTTCAGAACTTCAAGATGTCCGAAGTTCTTTACCAGATTGCGGATCTCGATCATTTAGAAACCTGCCTTTCTGCGCTTTCTCTTTCTCGGAACTCCTCCGTTGGAGCCCATGCGCGCTTCCATATATGCAACGACTCTTGAAAGCGGGATCGTCATGCACATGTAGATAACCGCTACGCCGATGTATGCCGGAAATGCCTTGAAGTCCCTGGATGCCCAGAGCATGCCTTCCCTGGTGATCTCCACGATACCGATGTATGAAAGAATGGAAGTTTCTTTTATGAGTGTGACGAATTCGTTTGCCAGTGCCGGAAGGATTATCTTGAAGGCCTGGGGAAGAACGACGCTCTTGAGAGTCTGCGTGTTCGTCATGCCCAGACTTCTGGCAGCTTCCTTCTGTCCCTTGTTCACTGCCTGGATTCCGGAACGGATTATCTCCGCCTGGTACGCCGCGCTGTTCAGGCCGCAGGCCAATATGCCCACGATCACGATCGGGTGCCAGTTGAACCTCACTGCACCGTTTGTCAGCACCTGTACGAAGTACGGGATGCCGTACGCAAAGATCAGCACCTGTACGAACAGAGGCGTTCCTCTGACTACTTCTACGAATACGTTACCGATGATCTTCGGCACTGCGTGTTTCGACATCTTGGCAATGGCCATCAAAAGGCCAAGTACTACGCCGATGACAAGAGCGCCGGCGGTGACGTATAAAGTGGTGCCGATACCTCCGGCTGCCACCGTTATTCCCTGCCAATAATCTGCCATTTGCTTTTATCTCCTGTTATCAATTTCTGCAATTTACCTGTCCGGAGGATGTGCCGTTTCAGGCACTGCCGGCTTCTCCTTCTTTCCGGGCCCGGCGGCTCCGGTTTTCTGACATTCGATGTTTATTATACAATGTCAAAATATATTTTACAACGATTCCTTTGAAAGTTCGTGAATAAATATGCAAAAAATGAATAAAAAACGACCCGCAAAATCTGCGGGCCGCAATTCACATTAATATCTGATAATGGCTGATCGCCTGTTAACAGTTTCTGTCTGTCTTCGCCGGATTATTCAGCAGAAGCGTACTTGTCGTTCATGCCTTCGATCATCTTGTCCAGCTCGCCGCTTTCCTTGAGCTGCTTGAGACCGTCGTTGATCTTGTCCAGGAGTTCCTTGTTGCCCTTCTGAACAGCGATAGCATATGCTTCTTCATCCAGAGTTTCGCCGACGACCTTGATAGTTCCCGGCTGCTTGAGGATGTAAGCTTCAGTAACAGGCTTGTCGTTGAGAACCGCTGCAACGTCTCCGTTGTTCAGCTGGAGCATGCATTCGTTAACGCCGTTGAGGATCACTGCCTGGCCGATCTTGCCCTGGCTTGCCCATTCCTGGATAGTGTCTGCAGCGGAAGTTCCGATCTGAGCAGCTACCTTCATGTCAGGAGTGAGGTCATCAGTGCCCTTGATGTCGTTGTTGCCCTCAGCTACAGCGAGTACCAGGCCTGAATCAAAATATGTATCTGAAAAATCAACCGCATTTCTTCTCTCTTCGTTGAGGCTGTTCATACCGGAAGCGATGATGTCGATGTTGCCGGACTGAAGGGAAGGAATCAGAGCGTCAAATCCCAGATTGACATACTCTACTTCGAAGCCTTCCAGCTCAGCGATCCTGTCCATCATGTCCATGTCGAGGCCTACCATGTTGCCGTCTTTGTCAGTTGTGTCGAACGGCGGGAATGTAGGTTCTGCGCCAACCTTGTAAACCACCTTGTCAGTTGCTGCGGATGATTCTGCGCTTGTAGCAGCCTTGTTTGCCGTGCTGCCGCATGCTGCGAAAGAAACAGCCGTAACTGTTGCGAGTGCGAGCATTAAAAATGATCTGATTGTCTTCTTCATTGTTGTCACCTTTCCTCAAAAAGAAACGTCTCCGGTCAATGGTCTTGTAATACTTCCCGGAGCTCTTTAACGCAAAAATAGTACCACAATTCGCTGCTTCGTTCAAGATGCGATTGGCACTCACGATATTTAAGTACATTTCTCCGGGAGTCCCTCTGCCATTTTCAGTTTGTGCCGGAGCACACTCTGGTATAAACTTGTATTACAAAAAAAGAAAGGCGGCGCCTGCTTCGGCCCGCTCAAAGGAGGAAATGAGATATGGGAACTGTTTTTATTTCAGAGAATGCATGCGCCCCGCTGATGAAGAGACTTGAGCAGGAAGGGCACAGGATATACAAGGTTAAAGCCACTGACACGGTGTACCCGGCGATCGCCGCTCATCCCGACATCTATCTGTGCAGGGCAGGCAGCTTCCTGTCCGTTGACGAGACCATTTCCACAGAGCCCTCACTCCGCGAGGAGTATGAACAGGTGATGGAGGAAAGGCTCGGCAACGCTTCCGAGGCTCCCATGGTACCTGCCATGCCTCTGGGATCCGGAGCTGACGGCAGCAGTGTGAACATCGTTTTCGAAATGGGCAACATCGGCTATAAATATCCCTATGACGTGGCCTATAACGCCGTATCCACGTCTCACTATTTCATTCACAATCTTGAATATACCGCTCCGCCTCTGCTGGACAGAGCCCGGGCAGCCGGTCTGCATTTCATCAATGTGCGCCAGGGATATACCAAGTGTTCCTGTCTGGTAGTCGGTGACAACGGGATAATCACCGCGGATCGGGGTATCGCAGCGGCCATAGAGGCCTGGAACGAGGATCCTGAAGAACCCGCTGAAGGAGAAGCTCCGATCCCGCCCCTCGAGGTTCTGCTGATCGAAGAGGGGAATGTGATCCTGGAAGATTTCAATCACGGATTCATAGGAGGCGCCTCCGGCATGATAGGCACCGAGATCTGGTTCAACGGTCGCCTGGAGGATCATCCGGACGCGGACAAGATCAGGCGTTTTATCGCAGATCGGGGTTATGCAGTGGTGGACTTCCCGGAGGAACCCCTCACTGATATAGGTTCCATCATCTGGATTCCATAGAGTGGATCAGGTTGTAGGTTCCCTCCGCCATGTTACGGTCTACCGCAAATTTGATATCCAGCTGGGGATAGTTTTCTGCGAAATAGATCTTGTTGGACTTTTTATTACCTATCATATTAGAAAAACTTCCCGGTCCGGAAACGGCCCGGAGTTTCATACTGCCGGCTCCCGGAGCCGGCAGTTTTCCGTTTCTGCGAGCCTCATCCAGCAGCGGTCCCAGCTGCTGTTCTATCTGTTCCCTGGCGATCTCCGCCTCCACCAGCTGACGGAAAGCGGGGTGAAATCCCGCCACCGCGGAACCGCCCTCTTCCTTTATATTATCCGTGGCCTTGAGTCCCACGCGTATCACGTTGATCCCGGCTCCGGTCAGAGCTTTGTACATGTCCTTTGCCGTTCTGACTGCCTCAGTTTCCGCAAGGGGTTCGTACTTTCCCGCCCTGTAGAGCCTGTCCAGCCCGGTATCCCGGATTATCACCGTGGGATATATCCTGGCAATAGCCGGTCCTATGTCGATTGTCTTTCTGACCGACTCCATGCACTTTTCGTAGGAGTCCCCGGGAAGCCCGATCATCAGCTGAATCCCCAGGGTAAAGCCCCTTTTCTTTATCATTTCCGCGCTCTGATAAACCGTCTCCACATCATGCCCCCTGGCGGACAGCTTCAGAACCTCCGGATCGAAGGACTGTACCCCCAGTTCGATTATGTCCACGTCGTGGTTCTTCAGGTCATTCAGCACGGTTTCATCTATGTAATCGGGCCTGGTTGACAGATGTATGCTGTCCACCCGTCCCGCATCCTTGTATTTTTTTGCGATGCCCAGATACATGAGCTGTTCTTCCCGGGGTATCGCCGTGAAGCTGCCGCCGTAAAAAGCGATCTCCCGGTGGATTATATCCGGGTTTGCATCTATCGTTTTCAGATTTCTCTCGATGACCTCCACCGTCGCATCGGCATCCGGTGCCGCAGCCCGGGCGGTTATAGCCTTCTGATCGCAGAATATGCAGTCATGGGGGCATCCCGCATGGGGTACAAATATGGGTATTATCGCATGTGTCTTCATCAATCCTTCTCCTGTACCCCAAAGCCCGTTTCATTCACGGCTCAGAGCATAAAAGTCCTCCCGCAGTGACTTTCCTCCTGTTTTTCCAGCATCATGCCGGAGATGTGGTATCCCTGTTTCGCGGCGTTAAACACAAAATTCCTGTCATATTCGCTGTTTTCTCCCCGCGTGGTCAACGCCACGGAAATGCCCGAGGCCGGTATTCCCCGGAGACCTGTTATAAAATCCGAACAGTTTTCCCCGGTGCTCCACCGGAGTCTCACCGACTGGATCTTTTCCCAGATCTGCTTCCACTTGCTGATTCCCATCCTGGAGGTGTCCCTCTGGGCCACCACCACCATGCCCGGGTTCTCGCTCATGGCTTTTGCCACATTTCTGATATCCCGGCAGGAAAACTTCCCGTTTGCATCAGCCGTGATCACTCCGTCTATGTCATATTCCGCTTCGCATATCAGCGAGAGTCCGTCCCTCAGGGCGGAGCCCTTGCCCCTGTTGGAATCCCGTTCCACCACTCTCACTCCGATGGAACGGAGTCTGCGGAAGACATAATGGGTATTCTCGTTGCTGCCGTCATCCACCACGATTATATCAGATACGTATTCAGATCCGTCCGCCATAAGCGCTTTTATCAGATCCACGAGGCGTTCGTCCGGGTCGAACGCAGGGATCAGTATAACGTTCTTCACTTCGTCTGCCTCCTTCTTTATCACAGTCCATATGATAAAGCTGTTATGTGATGAACTTGTAAAGGGAATATATGCTTTTAATAGAAACTTGCGTCCCGCAGACCACGCCATTAGTTATACCATTAACACCATGATCGCAGCCGGCGATCCTGCTCCGGGGAAAAACCTGCGGGTCGGTAAAAATACTGTTTTTTCGGAAAAACAGACATGTTATCATATTATTTATATCTGACTTCTGTCGATATAAATTCTGATTGGGAATCTCCAATTTTGATCAAGCTTTATCTCGCCTATTAACAAAATGAACCATTTAAGGAGAAAAGAACATATGAAATTCAAGAAAATCAGTACAAGGATGCTTTGTCTCATCCTCCCTATAATCATCGTGGCAATGATTGTTCTGACTCTCGTCAGCAGTCTCTCGTCCAGAACTATTATTCAGGATCAGATGCAGGAACGCATGACAGCAGAACTCTCTGCACAGAACAACCTCATCAGCAAGGAACTGCAGACCGTTTCTGACGCTGCGATCGATTTCTCACTGAACGTGGGCACAACCTACCAGAGCACTCCTGATATCAACAGCTACCTCAATGTTCTCAACTCAATGGTTGGAAACAGCGACATGCTGCTGGGTATGGGTATCTGGTTCGAAAAATATGCATATAACGGCCAGGAAATCGTTGGTCCGTATGTAACCAAGAGCGGAGATACAATCAGCACAACATGGGATTACAGCAATACGGAATACGATTACTGGAATCAGGAATATTATACAAATGCAAAGGCTATGACCGAGCTGGGCGCAGTATTCACAAATCCGTACTATGATCCGACCAGTGATTCTGTCATGTCTTCATGCTCCGTTCCTATCTTTGCAAAGGATTCAGGCGCATATATCGGCTGCGTAACTGCAGACATCACTCTCACCACTGCGCAGGATATCGTTTCTGCTATTAAGGTCGGCAAGGCAGGCAACGCTTTTCTGGCTGGCAGCGACGGCGCACTTCTCTACGATCCGTTCAACGATGAAGTAACCAAGGATACGACGCTCATCACTGATGAAAAGTCTGAACTCTCTTCCATCGGTGCGGATATCATGGCAAATGAATCCGGAACAGCAACATATAAGTACAACGGTACTGAGTACAACGTATACTACGCAACCATCACAGAGACCGGCTGGAAGCTCATCATCCAGATTCCTTCCTCCGAACTCAACGAGCCTGTAGAGTCCCTGATTCTGAAGCTTGTTGTTGTCTGCCTGGCGGCACTGATCATTACTGCCCTTGTAATCCTCATGGTAGTAAGATCCCTGGCTTCCAACATCAACGCAGTTAAGAAGTTCTCCGGTCTGCTGGCTGAAGGTAACTTCACGATCGACAACATTCCTGTAACTTCAAGGGACGAGCTGGGCAACATGTCCGAGGCTCTGAACACCATGTACGACAGCAACAGAAGCATCATCCAGCAGATTTCCGACCACGCTCACGATCTGGATTCCTCTGCAAGGAGCCTGAAGAGCTCTTCGGACCAGCTCTCTGTTGAGTTCGAGACTATCAAGGAATACATGGCTGAGGTTAACGAAGCTACAATGTCCTCCTCTGCAGCTACAGAAGAGGTTAACGCTTCCACAGAAGGCGTAAAGAACTCCGTAAAGACTCTGACTGATGAGACTGACAAGGGTTCCAAGATGGCTGTGGCTCTGAAGGAAACAGCTGAAAACGTAAAGGCTAACAGCGAAGCTTCCTACGACAACATTCTCAAGCTCGCTGAGCAGTTCGAGAACGAGCTCCAGAAGAGCATCGAAGATGCCAAGGT
>JAIKWW010000084.1 GCA_024684465.1 Clostridia bacterium
ATCTCCTCCCTGCTCTGAACCACATTCTCATATCTGAAGTGATATTTTACCGAGCTGATGCCCGGCACACTGTCACAGAGGTCCTTCAGGAAGGCCAGCAGATCGGAAAAAGGCACGACAAAATTGGCGCTGAAATAGATATCCAGCACCATGTTTTCCTTCTTAAGCTCGGCTTTCTCTATATTCACTTTAAGCTCGCCCCTTTCGTGAGGAGCGAGCCTGTCCCAGTTGATATGCTGTTCTAAAAAGCTGTTATTCATAGAATTAAAAAATCACCCTAGTCTTCTTCCCATTATTTCGGGTCGTTTGAAACCAGTTCTTTTACGCTTGTTGCAAGACCTGCCAGTCCCGCGATGTCAGACGGGATGATGATCTTCGTAGCCTTGCCGTCTGCTGCCGCAGTGAAGGCATCCAGTCCCTTCAGTGAGATTACTTCTTCCGTCGGTCTGGAATCCACGATCATCTTGATACCGTCTGCAGTTGCTTCCTGTACGAGTCTGATGGCCTCAGCCTTACCGGAAGCCTCCAGTACAGCTGCCTCCCTCGAAGCTTCCGCCTCCAGGATCTTTGCCTGCTTGCTTGCCTCTGCCTCCAGGATCGCTGACTGCTTGTTACCTTCAGCCCTGAGGATGGCGGACTTCTTTTCACCTTCAGCGATGAGGATTGCCTCTCTTCTTTCTCTTTCAGCTCTCATCTGCTTTTCCATGGCGTTCTGGATGTCTCTCGGCGGAACGATGTTCTTGACTTCCACACGGTTGATCTTGATTCCCCATGCGTCAGTTGCCTCATCCAGCACGATGCGGATCTTGGAGTTGATGATCTCACGGCTTGTGAGGGATTCATCCAGCTCCAGTTCACCGATGATGTTTCTCAGAGTGGTGGCAGTCAGGTTTTCTATAGCTGACATAGGATTTGCAACGCCATAAGTATAGAGCTTTGGATCCGTGATCTGGAAATAGATTACAGTATCGATCTCCATCGTTACGTTATCCTTCGTGATTACCGGCTGAGGCGGGAAATCGATGACGTGTTCCTTCAGTGAAACCTTCTTCGCGATCTTGTCGATGAGAGGGATCTTCACGTGAAGACCTACATTCCAGGTTCCCATGTAGGCGCCGAGACGCTCGATCACATAAGCGTTGGCCCGAGGAACGATCCTGATATTCGTAACTAAGAGTGCGATTATGATTACAAGTAAAGCTATTATAAATGGCATTTGAATCTCCTTTCTGCCATCCGGCAAACAACAGCCGGTCAACGCGTAAGACTCCGCGGGCTCTATTCAGCGACCTGTTTCTTTACGACGAGCTTGACACCGTCGATAGCCGTGATCGTGACAAGATCCCCGTTTTCTATCTTCGGCGAGCCCTCTGCAAGAACCGCTGTCCAGACTTTGTTGTCTGCCCGGACAGTGCCCGGCACATTTCCGTCCACCTCCGATTCTGCGCGTCCTGTCATGCCGATCAGCGCATCCACGTTCATCGGCGTGATGTCGGTGACGAACCTGGCCTTGGCGATAGGTCTCGTAAAGTAAAGTAATACCAATGATGTGAGCACGAAAATGAGCATCTGAATGAGAGTGCTCTCCACCTTCAGCGAAGCAGTTGCTGCCACCACGGCGCCTCCGGCGAACCATATGCTCGTAAGACCCTGAGTCACAGCTTCCAGGATACAGAATGCGCATGCCGCCAGTATCCAGTAAAACGCCGGCGAACTCATAAATTCACTAACTGTCATGTTTCCGGTCCTCTCCTTTCCGATCTGTGATCAATATTCTCACTGTGGGACTGCCGGTCCCACTCACCTATATCATTATAATTTTTGAAACTTAACTATGCAACTGAACCGGAAATTAAAATAACCTTAAGGCCGTCAGGCCTCATTCTCACCGGCCTCCGCCAGCCTGCGCCCAGCCTCCGCCGAAGCCATCGCGAACAGCTCGTCTGCGATCCGCTCCGCAGGCACAGTCCGAAGCACGCTTCCGCCGCTGAAGATCACGCCGTTTCCGTCCCCGCAGGCAGCGCCCATATCAGCAGACCTGGCCTCTCCCGGTCCGTTCACAGCGCAGCCCATCACAGCCACCGTGAGCCTGTCACAGCCAGCCGCCATGAGCCGCTCGCTGTACTCCCCGAGCCGGTTGGAAAGCTCTGTGGTTATCCCTGCCACATCGGTCCTGCACCGGGAGCATGTCGGACATGAAACGAAGTCGATGCCCCCCTTCATGTTTCCTGTACACTGCAGTATCTGCCTGGCGACAGGAACCTCCGCCATGGGATCCCCGGACAGGGACACCCTTATGGTATCTCCCACTCCCGCCAGCAGCAGAGCGCCTATCCCCGCCGCAGACTTCACCGTTCCCAGCTCCGGCGTCCCGGACTCCGTCACCCCCACGTGCAGCGGGTGATCCGTCATCTGTGACACCTGCAGATAAGTCTCGTAATTCATCACCACATCCGAAGCCTTGACCGAGATGACGATGTCCTCAAAGTCCATGTCCTCCACCAGTCTGACCATCCTCATGACGCTCTCCGCCATGCCTCCGGCCGTAACTCTTCCGTCCCTGGCCAGTATGTCCTTTTCCAGAGATCCGGAATTCACGCCAATCCGGATGGGGATGTGATGAGCCTTAGCGGAATCCACAACAGCTTTCACCCGTTCCTCCGAACCGATGTTGCCCGGGTTGATCCTGATCTTGTCCGCTCCCCTCTCGATAGACGCTATTGCAAGACGCCAGTCAAAGTGGATGTCGCACACCAGCGGCACGTCAGTCCGCCTGCGGATCTCCTCGAAGGCCTCCGCCGCCTCCATATCGGGAATCGCCAGTCTCACGATCCGGCATCCCGCTCTGTGAAGCGCTTCGATCTGCCCCAGCGTGGCCTCCA
>JAIKWW010000104.1 GCA_024684465.1 Clostridia bacterium
TAAAAAAGCCCCTATCGAAATAGGGGCTGTAAAAAGTCAATTTATGCTTCCTGAGAATATACGCTGACCTTTTTTCTGGTTTTTCCAACTCTCTCGAACTTAACGGTTCCGTCGATCTTTGCAAATAAAGTATCGTCGCCGCCCTTGCCGACATTGTTGCCTGGATGATATTTAGTACCTCTCTGGCGAACGAGAATGCTTCCGGCACTAACATACTGACCATCAGCTCTCTTTACCCCTAATCGTTTCGATTCACTCTCACGACCGTTTTTAGAGCTACCTACACCTTTCTTACTTGCCATGTACTTACACCTCCTCTATATGTATATCGTGTGTAATAAAGGATTAATCAAAGTAATACTTCAGTCTCTCCGGTCAAAAATTAGAGAACGATCTTCTCAATCTTAACCTGAGTATAAGGCTGTCTGTGACCGTTCTTCTTTCTGTAATCTTTCTTAGACTTGAACTTGAAGATGATCACTTTTGCTTCCTTGCCGTTTTCAACAACTGAAGCCTCTACACTGCATCCGTCTACATATGGCTTACCAACCTTGATGTCAGCGCCTTCGCCAGCTGCAAGTACGTGATCGAACACTACAGAATCACCAGCTTCATTATTCAGCTTTTCAACATTGATAATGTCGCCTTCCTGTACTCTGTACTGCTTTCCGCCTGTTTCTACAATTGCGTACATTTGTCTTTACCTCCTCTGTCCGGACTCGCCGTTGGGGCTGCCGATAAGCATTTAAAGCCCTTTCCGTGCGGCTTACCGAAATATATTACCACAGACAAAGGCAGACCGTCAATGATTTTTTTATTAAAGCACTTCCCCGGTTTCCGGATCGATTACCGGAAAATCTTCTTCAGGAATGTCATCGATATCATTCATGCTCTCAGGAATATTTCCCTTTGTATTCTGTGCTTCTTCCTGAGCCGGTTTGATGGTGTCAAGGATCTGATTCTCGATTTCTTCGAGAATATCAGGGTTTTCCGCAAGATATTTCTTGACATTTTCACGGCCCTGGCCGATTCTGTTCCCTTTATAACTATACCAGGCTCCGGCCTTATCCACGATCTTATGCTCAACAGCACAATCCAGAACATCACCTTCTCTGGATATACCATGACCGTACATAATATCGAATTCAGCCTGTTTGAAAGGTGGAGCTACCTTGTTCTTTACGATTTTTACGCGGGTTCTGTTGCCTATAAACTGGTCTCCCGTCTTAATGCTCTCAGTTCTTCTCACATCGATACGCATCGTCGCATAAAACTTGAGAGCCCGTCCTCCTGTTGTCACTTCGGGATTGCCGAACATGACACCTATTTTTTCTCTGAGCTGGTTGATGAAGATGGCGCATGTATTAGATCTGTTAATAGATCCGGCAAGTTTTCTGAGAGCCTGAGACATGAGCCTTGCATGCAGACCTACATGCGAGTCCCCCATCTCTCCCTGGATCTCGGCCTTGGGGACCAGCGCTGCCACCGAGTCGACAACGACCACATCCAGAGCACCGCTGCGAACCAGAAGCTCACAGATCTCCAGTGCCTGTTCGCCTGTGTCAGGCTGAGCTACCAGAAGCTCATCAATATCAACACCGAGAGCGTGAGCATATTCCGGATCAAGAGCATGCTCCGCGTCGATAAATGCAGCCTTTCCTCCGTTTTTCTGAGCTTCTGCGATAATGTGCAGTGCCAGCGTTGTCTTACCGGATGATTCAGGACCGTATATTTCGATGATCCTTCCCTTTGGCACGCCGCCTACACCTGTTGCCAGATCAAGTGAGATCGAACCGGTGTGGATGACGTCCACGTTCATTCTGGCATCGTCGCCCAGGCGCATGATCGCACCTTTGCCGAACTGCTTCTGTATCTGCTGAAGGGCGTCTTCCAGTGCCCTTTCTCTCTGAGATTCTTCGTTCTTATCTGTCTTTGACTTAGCTGCCATTATATTTTTCCCTTCTCAAATCTGAAATCCGATGCACGGATTCGAATAATTAACGAAAATTTTGCAGAACATTTGTTTATAAAAACTATAACATCAAACAAATGTTCCGTCAAGTTAATTTAATGCTTTGATCAACGTACAATTAAGGGGTTATCTGCCGCAGTCACATATTAGCATCATTGACATTATTTGTAAATATTCTTCCTACATTTCAGAAAACACTCTTCTGTTCTTGTAGATGTATTCACAGCCGGAATAAATGGTCATGATGACAGCAATCCAGAGCATTATCTTTGCCATAGGTATGCCGATCAGTGAAAACGGCCAGTTATTGAGGAGCAGAAGGAAAATGGCAAACATCTGAGATGCAGTCTTGATCTTGCCTGACCATGCTGCTGCTATTACGATACCTTCGCTGGCAGCTACTGTACGAAGACCCATTATCGCGAACTCTCTTGCAAGGATCACTATTACCATCCATGCCGGAACATCCCCGGTCTGCACCAGGCATACCAGCGCGGAAGTTACCAGAAGTTTGTCTGCCAGAGGATCCATGATCTTGCCGTAATTAGTCACAAGATTGTTCTTTCTTGCAAGATATCCGTCAAAATAATCGGTCATTGAAGCTCCGACAAATACCACAGTTGCCGGGATGTTCATACCCATGAGGAAAAGAACAATAAATACCGGAACGAGGAGCATCCTCAGTGTTGTTAATTTATTTGGTAAATTCATCAGTTCTCCACTACCTTTCCTACCAGATCATAATCAAAAGCGTCAACGATTTCAACATTGACAAATGAACCTATACCAAGTTCCCTTTCAGAAGAGAATATCACGCCGTCATCGATTTCCGGAGCATCAAACCTGGTCCTTCCCAGGTAGTTCCCCTCCTCATCTATTTCTTCAACAAGTACTTCCATCACTGACCCGACCTTTTCCTCGTTTCTTTCCAGCGATATTCTCCGCTGCATCTCCATGAGACTGTCGCACCGGGATGTCTTCACATCTTCATCTATCTGATCCTCCATTTCGGCAGCCGGAGTATTTTCTTCCTGAGAGTATGTAAAAGCACCCATCCTGTCAAATCTGATCTCATCCACAAAATCCTGCAGTTCTTCAAATTCTTCTTCAGTCTCTCCGGGGAATCCCACTATGAAAGTAGTTCTGATGTGAATATCAGGAACAGCCTTTCGAAGCCTTTCAATAGTATTGCGAATGGAGGCAGTTGTGGAATTTCTGTTCATGTCCTCCAATACCCGGTCATTGATATGCTGCAGAGGAATATCGATGTAATTGCAGATTTTTTCCTCTTCCGCGATTGTTTCTATCAGTTCGTCGGTAATAGTATCTTCATAACAATATAAGAGTCGGATCCAGTGAATGCCTTCGATACGGCAAAGCTTCCTCAGCAGATCCGGCAGCATGAGTTTTCCGTACAGATCCCGTCCGTAGGCGGTCACATCCTGTGCAATTATGTTCAATTCCCTGGTTCCGGCAGCTGCCAGTGCCTCAGCTTCCTTCAGGATGGCCTCTTCTTTTCTGCTCCTGTAAGGTCCTCTTATAGAAGGAATCACACAGTAAGAGCACGCATTGCTGCAGCCTTCGGAGATCTTCAGCCAGTTGCTGACTGCACCCTTAACCGTCTTTCTTTCAGAAATCTCATTATATACAGACGGAACATCTGATACCGGCTCCTTGAGACGAATGCCTTTTTTCTCCACATACTCATCGATAATCTCTCCGATGCGGGCATAGTCATTCACACCGATGATTATGTCAGCTTCCGGGATTTCTTCGTATAATTCATCCGCATATCGCTGTGCAAGACATCCTGAGATGATGATGAGCCTTTCTCTTTCTTTCTTCAGCTCAGCCATTTCAAGAATGGTATCCACAGATTCTGCTTTTGCAGCCGCGATAAATGCGCACGTGTTTACGATAATTGCATCCGCGTCAACCGGATTATCGACAACCCGGTGTCCTGTTTTTTCAAGTACTGCAGCTGCATTCTCTGAATCAACGGTATTCTTGTCACAGCCCAGTGTTTCAATGTAAATATTCATTATTATCCTCTTCTGCAGGTGCCGCTATATCGGTAATCTCATTTTCCTCTGAAACAGCACCCCTGTCTTCCATTGCTGTTTCAACTTCAGAAGCAGCTGCGGAATTGATATCTTCCACCGATGATTCCGCCGGATTGCCGTGACCGACGACACTTTCGCCCTCCGAGTAGTCCGCCTTCGGCTTCGGTCGAAGAGCATCCTCATACTCGGCCTTTGTCATCAGCACCCTTCTTGGTTTACTTCCTTCGCTCGGCCCGATAATACCTCTGGCCTCCATGATATCGATGAGCCTGCCGGCTCTGTTATATCCGATTCTGAATCTGCGCTGAAGCATCGATGCTGAAGCCTGGCCGGAAGTGAGGACAAGATCGATTGCTTCCGGCATGAGCTCATCTTCCTCATCATCCTGCTCATCAATTCCTGTATCAACTGTTTCTATTTCCTTTAAGATCTTATTTTCGGATTCCGCATTCACCTGTGGATCTGCCTGTGCTTTCCAGAAATCAATGACGGAATTAACCTCTTCGTCCGTGACAAACGGGCCCTGAAGACGTTCCGGCTGTGCTTTTCCGAGAGGATAATAGAGCATATCCCCCTTTCCCACCAGTTTCTCAGCGCCTGCTCTGTCCAGAATCGTTCTGGAATCAACCTGTGACGAAACAGCAAAAGCAATCCTCGAAGGGATGTTCGCCTTGATCAGTCCTGTAACTACGTCTACGGACGGTCTCTGAGTTGCTACAACAAGGTGCATTCCGGCTGCTCTTGCCTTCTGCGCAAGACGGCAAATTGATTCTTCAACCTGTTTTGCCGCTGCCATCATCAAGTCAGCCAGCTCGTCGATGATAATAACAATCTGAGGAAGCGGATGAGCTTCCGGATCTTCAGAAACCAGTTTTTCATTATATGACTTTAAGTCTCTTACACTGAAGTCAGCAAACTTCTTGTATCTGTTGTCCATTTCTGCAACTGCCCATGCAAGAGCCGCCGCAGCCTTCGGAGGATCAGTAACCACAGGAATCAACATGTGTGGGATTCCATTATAATTGCTGAGCTCTACAACCTTAGGGTCGATCAGTATAAGCTTAACCTCATCCGGAGTGGAATTATAGAGAAAACTCATGATCATGGAGTTGATGCACACACTCTTACCGGACCCTGTTGATCCCGCAATGAGCAAATGCGGCATTCCCTTTAAATCTCCTACAACAGTGTTTCCTTCGATATCTTCCCCCACGATAAAGCTGATCTTGGATTTTGCATTACGGAATTCCTTCGATTCCACCAGCTCCCTGAGCGTCACAGTATCAGACTCACTGTTTTCAACTTCGATTCCCACCGCAGCTTTTCCCGGAATCGGCGCCTCCATACGAAGACTCTTCGCCTCCAGATTGAGAGCGATATCATCGGACAATCGCACGATACTGTTGACCTTTACACCGGTATCCGGCTGAATCTCATATCGTGTCACAGAAGGTCCTCTTTTTACGTCGATAACATGGGCATTGACATGGAAAGTTTCAAGAACCTTTTCCAGTTCGGCAGCTTTGACTTCGAGCTCGGAATTATCAACACCTGAACGTCTTGAAGGTCTATTCAGAAGCTCCGTCGGGGGAAGGACATAATTTCTGTCATCATTCTGACTGTTGTCAATCTGATTCTGCACCATCGCAGCCCCCTGAGTCACCGCAGCGGTCACTTCAGCTTTTGACATTTTAGGAAGTCTGATACCCGGCTCTTCAGAATTCAGCATATCTGCATGTGACTGTGCCGCACTTACAGGTTCCTTCGGTGCATCTTTTTTTATAGCAGGTCTGACAGACTCCGTTGAATCTGCCTTATCAGCAACGGATCCGGCAACATCCTTTTTCCCGGAAGCCGGCTTTTTACGCCCAAAGAAGCCAAAACCACCGGATTCCTCTTCACGAGCCGGCATTTCCTCATTTCCGGCTTCTACGAACAGGTTCTTATCTTCCATGAGTTCCATCAGCTTTGTCCTGTTGTCATTCATGTTGTCAGTATGTTCATCATAGCCTTTTTTACCATCATCAAAGATATTGCCGTTTTTACTCAGGAATGAAGGCTTTCCTACTTCGCCTGAAGGCTCTGCCACCGGAATCTGCGGAATGGCATAATTACTTCCGGCCTGCCTCTCTCTGATGGCTGCAGCTGCAGCTAAGCCTGCCTGTTCTCTTGCCTGTTCATCAGCTGCAACGCGCTGCTCCTGCTCATATTTCCGCAGCTGTTCTCTTTCCAGTTCCTTCTGAAGTCTGTTGATCTTCCTTGTTTCAAAGAAATACGAAATAGGCGTATCGACTATGAACATGAGACAGATGATCATAATGAGCACGCCAACCAGTACCAGCCCGGCCACATCGATAAATCTCACCAGAAGCCAGGCCAGTGTCATTCCCACTACTCCGCCACTTTCGAGATTCACTCCGTCATTAAACGCATTCTGGCAGAATTCCAGTCCGAACAGCGGATCACTCACCGCGCCGAAGCGGGCTGAGTTCAACATACAGATATCGATAAACATCAAAAAAGTGAAGAACAGAGTTCTCCCGTTTATGTATGCCATCTTACCCATTAATACAAACAGTGAAAAGACTATAATATAAAATGGCAGAATGTATCCGCACAATCCAAAGAGACCCTTCAGTACCATGCTGATGATCTCTCCGAACCGGCCTGTCGCTGTAGTCATTACTGACATTATGAGAAAAATGCCCAGTGCCACCATGCACATTGCAATGACTTCATCAATAAGCCTTTTCTTTCTGTATATTTTATCAATCTTTACATCCACTTCACTGGATGGAGCTGACTGATCCTTCTTTGTCCGGGCAGACGCTTTTGTCCTGCCTTTGTTTCCGGACTTCCCGGAAGAGGCTGTTTTCTTTTCATTTGCGGTATTGCCGTTATTTTTCTTTCCATTACCGCCTGAAGTCTTTTTTTCAGCCATCAGAATCCTCCAATAATAAACACACCTGATCTGCGAACATAACCTATGCGAAAATGCTGTAAATAATGAGAATAATTCCAACGATCCATGTGTAGATAGCAAAATAGAACAGTTTTTCCTTGATCACAGCGTTGATCATCATTTTAATGGCGATATAACCGGAAATAGCTGCTACTGCAATACCGATTATCAGAGTCAGCGGACTTGTCCCCGAACCTGCCGAAACCGCCTCAACAGCCTTAGGCAGTTCAAGAAGGAATGCGCCGAGAACTGAAGGGATCGAAATCAGAAAAGCAAAACGAACAGCATGAGGTCTGTTAAATCTGCTGGCAAGTCCCCCTACCATAGTAGATCCCGATCTGGATATTCCCGGGCAGATTGCAAATGCCTGGCAGAACCCGATAAAAATTGCATGACGAAGCTTCATCTCTTTAACTCCATACTCGCCACCGCCCCATCTCTCAGCAGCAAAGAGGCATGTACCCGTAACGAGGAGCCCGCAGCCGATGAAGAGAAGATTTGAATAGAGACTGTCAAAGAGATCATTAAAGAGCAGACCGATGACAGCTGTTGGAATTGTCGATGCAATGATCATAATCCCCAGCTTACGGGTTTCGTTCTTATACGGCTGAACCCCACGGCCGGCCTTCACATCCTTAAAGAGCTCCACCAGCTCCTTCAGGAGATCGAGAATATCTTTTCTGTACACGAAGAAAATAGAAATAAGTGTACCAAAATGAAGCATAACCGTAAAAACGAGCACATTTTCTTCTTTGATTCCAAAGAAATATTGCGTGACAGCCAAATGCCCGGAACTGCTTATTGGTAGAAATTCCGACAAGCCCTGAACTATACCGAGTATAATAGACTGAATGAAATTCATAATAATAAATCCTTTCGATATTGAGATGCAACAAAAAAACGCAATGGAAACTTGCGAATTATCATAATATTTTACCACAGAATAAGCTTCAGTTATATTAAAAGATGAATTCATCACATACTCTTCACATTCCCGAATTTGACAACACCAATTATATTGCTGACAAAATTGCAAAACTTCAGCAGATTAATTATAATATATGAGGGTATAGAACTTTCAAAAGAGCAATTACAGATGAAAGAGAAAGGTAAAATTTATGGGAAAGACCGTACATACCAGAGGAGGAATAGCAGGCAGAGCCAGAGGTCTCGGTCAGGGTGAGGTCTGCAAGACCTGTCCCGGCGGATGTAAAACCGACTGTCTTCGTGCAGGGGTTCATATAGAAGAGACCAAGCTGGACGGCTATGATTTTTCTATCACATTTAAGACCATCAGTTAGGCTTTTGAACCGGACATGACCACTTCAGACTGGGACGAGGGAGAACCATGGTAATGTAAAAAACAGATGACTGATGCCATCTGTTTTTTTCTTAGTTTCCAGCTTTTGTCTTTGCAATAATCTCTTCATAGCCGCCGGTACCATACTGAAGAGTTCGATTTATTCTGCTGATGGTTGCCGTGCTCGCACTGGTCTCTTCTTCGATTTTACTGTATGTCTTCTTCTCAAGCAGCATTCTGGCAACTTCAAATCTCTGTGCCATTGCCTTAATTTCTTTTACAGTACAGAGATCCTCAAAGAACCTGTAGCATTCATCGATCGTCTCAAGAGCGAGAACAGCTTCAAACAGATCTTCTGCTTCCTTACTCTGGATTTTTGAACTTTGTTCCATATCTTAATCTCCTGCGATATTTCATGAATTGAAAGTGACGTGATACCGCCCCTCGCTTTCACACGTTGCAGTACTATAATACTACAGCGTTAAAGTATATACAACCAAAAAATCAACAGAAATGCAATCTAAGACAATTCTTTGATATCAATCTGCAAAGTAGTACGTCCATTCCAACGGTTAACGGATATATCTCCCTTTACAGCGACTGTATCACCTTCCTTGATCGACGAAGAAGCGGCAAGTCCGGTATCGAAGATAACACCTTCAAAACGATTCCCCTTCGTCCCCTCACACTGCAGCTTTCTGTACTGATTTTCCTTCCCCATGGCAAAGATTTTGCGGATGTAGACATTTTCCACAGTGAACAGCGGCCTGAGGTTATCAGCACCAAAAGGTTCCATGGCATCTATGCCCTCTGCCAGCTCTAATGAGATATCCGACGAGTCAATCACAGCTTCTGTTTTGACAGTAGTATCAAACAGAGAAGGATTTTCAGCAGCTAACTTTCCCACCGCGTTGTTGACGTATTCTGTAAGATCATCGATCCTGTCGCGATAAAGCGTGAAGCCGCATGCTCCCGCATGTCCGCCAAAGCTTTTAAACCAGTCAATGCAAGGACTTAAAAGATCGTGCAGATGAATACCTTCCATGCTCCTTCCGGTTCCCTTGACAAAGTTGCAGTCCTCCATATCCGTCAAAATGATGACAGGTCTGTTGTACACTTCTCTGAGCTTGCCGGCGACGATTCCTGTAACGCCCTCGTTAACTGCTCCGGCATAGTAAACAATAAAATTGTCTCTCTGAGCTCCTGCCTCCCGGGCATCGATCTCCCTGACCGCATTGTTGAAGATCGCATTCTGGATCGACTTTCTCTCTTCATTGAGACGATTAAGTTCCCCTGCAAGATCAAGGGCTTCTCCGGCATCACCTGAAAGGAGCTTTAAAGCAATATCAGCTGACCGGAGTCTTCCCGCCGAATTGATCCTGGGAACGATTCCAAAAGCAATGTCTCTGGAATTGATCCCTGCGGGGTCTATGCCGGCTTCAGCCAGCAGATTCCTCAGTCCCGACCTTCTGCAGCGTCTGAGTTTATTCATTCCATATTTTACGAGGGTCCGGTTTTCATCCCGAAGAGGGACGATATCTCCTATTGTTGCAATACCGACAATATCGAGAACTTCATTCAGCAGATCCTTTCCAAGATCACATTTGCGGCTGATTGCCTGAGCCAGTTTAAAGGCAACCCCGCAGCCGCACAATCCGGAAAAAGGATAACTGTCATCAACCTGCTTTGGATTGACTACAATGCAATCCGGAATACGTTCATCCATTGTATGGTGATCAGTAATGATAATTTCCATGCCTAAGCTCTTCGCATGCTCAACCTGTTCACAGGCGTTGCATCCACAGTCCACGGTCACGATGAGCTCCGCGCCATCGGCATGTATCCTGTCGATCGCATCATTATTTAACCCGTAACCGTCTTTGAAACGGGATGGAATGAAATAAGTCACATTGTCAGTCAGCTTTTTCAACAAGGCCATCATCAGAGAAACGGAAGTCACTCCGTCACAGTCGTAATCCCCGTAAATACAGATTCTCCTGCCCGCTCCGGCATATTCTGTTATGAGATTCACAGCTTCATTCATACCTTTCATTGTAAAGGGATCGTAAGTCAATCTGGGCTTTGGCGAAAAATACTCCTCGATTTCCTCTTCCGTAACATAGCCACGGTCATTCATTATTTTCCTGATAATTGAATTTAATACCATCTATTTCACTTTCATTATTATTTCTAATAAAAATACAGCTGGCTGGAATTCCAACCAGCTGCAAACATCATTAACGTCAGCTGATGTATGGCATAGGATCCGTAGTGGCACCGTTAATCCTCACTTCAAAATGGCAATGAGGTCCGGTAGACTGTCCTGTACTGCCTACCTGAGCTATAGTCTGTCCCCTGGAAACACTCTGGCCCGAACTTACCAGCAATGCACTGCAATGTCCGTAAAGGGTAACGACTCCGCCCCCGTGGTCCACCATTACGGTTTTTCCGTATCCACTCTTGGTTCCTGAGAAAATAACCGTTCCCGCATTGGCAGCTACAATAGAAGTACCTGTAGCAGCGCCTATGTCCACTCCCGAATGCAGTTTATATACGCCGAGAATCGGATGACGTCTGTAACCATAAGGTGATGTAACCCTGTAAACTCCCGGCACAGGCCATGCCATAGCTCCCCCCGAATAGGTGGATGTGGTGCTGGAACTTACCGTTGTGGACTGCTGCAGCTCTCTGGTTATCGCCTCAGCTTCCTTATTCAGTTCATCGATCTGTTCTTCAAGAGCCTTGTTATCACTTGCAACCGAAGCCTTCAGCTCCTCAACTTCCGCCTTCTGGATACTGAGCTGATCCGACTGATTTTGCCTGTCAGTCTTCTGGGTTTCCAACTCCGATTTTAGTTGCATCAGTTTTGCCTTCTGGGCGTTGATCTCCGCATACTGTTCCTGAAGAGCTTTCAGCACATCCATGTCATTATCATAAATCTTCTGGATCATATCCATATTAGTTATGAAAGATGATATGCTGTCAGACCCCAGGAGAATCTCCAGCATACTGGTCTCTCCCCTTTTGTACATTACCCTGAGCCTGCTTCCCAGCGCTTCATTCTGCGTATCTATATCCGCCTGTTTTTTTTCGAGGTCCGCCTGTGTTTTGTTGATCTCCGCCTGTTTATCACTGATCTTGACATTGAGCGCCGCGATCTGCGCCTCCATTGACTCTATCTGGCTGTCGATGCTGTCAATCTGCTTCAGCAGACCGCTTTCATACTGTTTTCCCTCTTTCAGATCCTTTTTTGCGTCATTGATCTTACTCTGAATATCAGAAAGACTTGACGAACTCTTGGCAATTGCCTGTCCCGGAAATGCCGAGAAAAGCATTAATGCCGAAAGGATGACACAAAGAGCTTTTTTTCTCCGTTTCATTCAAATTCCTCCGATCTTTTCTCCCTGCCCGAAACTTCACCGGACATCAGGTATCAAGGAACCTTCTCATTGATATCAGACTTCCGATCGCACCGATGCTGACTCCGAGAGCAATAAATATGATCATCAGGTTCCCGGATAAAAATGATTCCGGAACCATTTCAGTTGAAAGCATCACAAGAAATTTTTCCGACATATTGCTTTCGATCAGTGAATACAGCCCGGTGATTATTCCGGATGAAATCAGAGCAGCCATAAGACCGATCAGAATTCCCTCCGCCAGGAACGGTCCCCGAATGAACCAGTTTGTCGCACCGACATATTTCATGATGCTTATTTCCCGGCCCCTCGCCAGCACTGTAAGTTTGACTGTGTTTGAAACCACTATCACTGATACGATTATGAGGAAAACGATGATGATCAGAGCTCCGATCTGAATCGCATTGGTAATCTTCAATATTTTTTCAACTTCAGACTGTCCGTATTTAACCTCTTCAATTCCGGTGAAAGCCCTGGCATAATCCACAACCTTCTGAGAATCTTCTATATTTTTCAGAGTAACTCTGAGGGACCTCGGGAGCGGATTCTGACTGAGATTGTCCAGCAGATAGCCGTTATCGCCCCAACGAGCCTTCATTTCAGCCATCGCATCTTCCTTGTCCAGATATTCCACATCTGAAACGTAGGAAAGTCCCAGGAGAGAATCCCTCATTGCAGTAATGTTCTCATCTGAAGTATCATCAGCTATATAAATCTCAACCATATCGAACTGATCTTTTGCGCTCTGTGTAAGCAGGTTCAGATTTACTGCCACAACGAAGAACATTCCCAGTATAAGCAGCATTGCAGTAATGGAAAACAGCGATGTCACAGTCATTGTACGGTTACGGTTTATCTGTACAAAAGCCTGTTTGATAGAATAGAAAAAGGATCTCATACTTATCTCTCCTTTCTCTCATTCCTACGGTCCATTTCAGCAACCAGCTGGATCCGTTCTTCTGTAGTCATATTTCTGGTATCGCTTCGACCTCTCAAAAGCGAGCCGTGTTTCTTAGAAGTGCGCTCGCGGGCTCTCCTCACTTCCAGATCCAGGAGCTGTGTCTTTGTCAGATCCACAGTATCCTTTTTTTCTTTTATGTAGTGTCCGCTTTCATCATCTCTGACTATACGTCCGTTTTCGATCTGTATAACACGCTTGCCCATCTTGTCCACAATGTCTTTGGCATGGGTTACCATAACGATCGTAGTTCCGCGGATATTGATCTGATTGAGCAGATTCATGATCTCCCAGGATTTTTCCGGGTCGAGATTTCCCGTCGGCTCATCCGCGATCAGCACCTTAGGGTTGTTCACCATTGCCCTGGCGATAGCCACACGCTGCTGTTCCCCGCCGGATAATTCGTCGGGATAACTGTTTGCCTTTTCTTCGATCCCCACAAGTTTAAGGATATGCGGAACCTGCTTTTTTATAAGTTTTCTGCTCTGATGAACCGCTTCCATTGCAAATGCGACATTCTCATATACAGTTTTTTTCGGAAGAAGACGGAAATCCTGAAAAACGATGCCAACTTCCCTTCTGTAGAATGGAACCATGCGGTTTGAAAGAGATGTAACCCTGAAGTCATCCATAATGATCGTTCCGGAATCCGGTTCGATCTCCTTCAGGATAAGCTTTATAAACGTAGACTTGCCGGCGCCGCTCGGCCCTACCAGAAAGACAAATTCACCGTCTTCGATTCTGATATTAATGTCTGACAGCCCCGCATTTTCACCATTATATGTCTTTGTGACGTTCTGAAGTAATATCACGAAATACCCTTTCTTCCGGATTGCAGCCGTAAAAGCCGCTGTTCACAAAGTGATTCCGGTTTTATAAAAAGAAATAAAGTCATACAATCATGGTATTATAGCATAATTCAGCACATTTTTCCAATTAGTATGTCGAACTGATGTTATAATACTGATACTGACAGAAAGGAGCTACCATGACATTAACAGAACAGAAGAACGAGATAAGGAAAAAAATGAAACAGCTCAGAGCTGAACTCACCTGTGACCGCATTGCGGAAATAGATGACGGAATCTTTGACAGATTAAATCAGATTCCGGAAATATCGGACTTGATCTCCCGGGGTTCGACAGTAATGTCATATATGTCCTTCAGGAATGAATTTCCGACTCATACATTGAATAAAAAAATCATCGATTCAGGCTGCAGACTCGTGCTCCCTCTCACAGATGCTGAAATGAAGATCAGAACATATTACGTCCATTCATTCGACGAACTGAAGAAGTCGAAGATGGGCATCCTGGAGCCTGACCCG
>JAIKWW010000007.1 GCA_024684465.1 Clostridia bacterium
GATCAAACAGGCTGAAAATGCCGATCAGAAATTGATAACTTTACTTCTTGATCCCACATTGAGCACGAGCCCCAGAGAGATCATATTGGCGATGATGGATGTTCCTCCGGAACTCACAAAGGGAAGAGTGATTCCCGTTACAGGCATAACGCCCATCGTCATGCCGATATTTTCGAATACCTGGAAGAAGAACATGGCTCCGAAACCCACAACTACGAGCATGCCGAAGAGGTTCTTCGCATTTTCCCCGAGCCTGATGATCTTGTACAGAAACAGTACATAGACACCGATGGTCAGAAATCCGCCGATAAAGCCCAGCTCTTCGCCGATGACGGAGAAGATGAAGTCTGATTTGGCAACAGGAAGGTAATCCAGAGATTTCTGAGTACCCATGAAGAGTCCCTTGCCGTTAAAGCCTCCTGAACCTATGGCGACTTTGGAGTTCCAGACCTGATAGTTTCCTGCCAGATTTACATCATTGGGATGCAGGAAAGCATCTATACGGGTTCTCTGATGTGGTTTCAGAAGAAAATAGATTATCGGGAGCATGGCGAAACTCGCTGCTGCACACTTGAGATACAGTCTGATATCAACGCCGGCGGCGAAGATCATTATTATTATCACGAAAAGCAGCACCAGTGCGTTTCCCAGGTCTTCGATCCCAATGATTCCCACGATCGGCATGGCCACAGCCACGGTCTTTACGAGGCCCTTGAAGTTATCGAGGTCGTAGGTGTGATCTGCGAGATACTTGGCGTAGAACAGAATGAACATGATCTTCACGAATTCGCAGGGCTGGACGGTGGTAAAACCGAGGTTTATCCACGCTCTTGAACCGTACTGTTCGATTCCCAGCGGGGTGTAGACCAGAAACTGGGCTGCGATGCACATTATGTACAGAAGTTTGGGAATATCCGCGAATAGCTCGTAGTCGATGAGCATAACGAAAAAAATCAGTACAGCGCCGATAATGTAGGATATCGCCTGGATGATGACATCGCGCGTGAACTGAAAGTGATCGGTGTATGAAGTGCTCCCAATCATCACGATGCTGATGACTGCGAAAACTAACGGAATGAACAGGAGGATCTTATCTGTATTCTTGATTATGTCTCTGTAATTGATGGTACGCACCTCCTTGTATCCTTGACATTTTAACTGATTCATTATAATATAAATGAGATGTGTATATCAATATATATTCGTTCAATGCTTGAATTTTATCTTTACCCCGGAACGTCAAAAATCGTGCAGTTATTGTCATGCGTATCAGTTGCGATGCGGTAAGTGTGGCATAGCTGTTTTATTTTTGGATTCCATTGAAAAGGGCGCAAGCTCATGGGTTGGATTTTATTGAAATAAATTGGAACTGAAAAAATTTAATAAAATGAGGAGGTGTTACTCATACAAGGATCATCCATTATAATGACGATCATCTTTGTGATAATCGCACTTTTGATCGGACTGCTGGTGGGATATCTCATGAGAAAGATATCTAGTGAGAAGACCCTTGGATCGGCAGAGACACGTGCTCAGAACATAATTCTCGATGCAGAGAACAGGGCTGACACGATAAAGAAAGAGATTACAATCGAGGCTAAGGAGGAGGCACACAAGCTCCGCAGCGATGCTGAGAGAGAGGCAAAAGAGCGCAGAAATGAGCTCAACCGTCTCGAGAAGCGCCTCATTTCCAAGGAAGAGTCGATTGATAGAAAGCTCGAAAATATAGAGAGAAAAGAAGAAAGCATTACGAATAAGGAACACAGAATCAAGGCAAAAGAGGAAGAACTGGACGGCTTCATCGAAAAGCAGATCAAGGAACTGGAGAGAGTTTCCGGATATACCAGTGAAGAGGCCAAGGTGGTTCTCCTGGAAAGTCTTGAGAAGGATGTGAGACATGACGCATCTGTCATGATCCGCGACATCGAGTCAAAAGCCCGTGAACAGGGCGAAAAGAAGGCCCGGGAGATAATCGTGGGCGCTATACAGAGATGTGCGGCGGATCAGGTAGCCGAATCCACCGTTTCTGTGGTGAATCTTCCTAATGATGAAATGAAGGGAAGGATCATCGGCAGAGAAGGAAGGAATATCAGAGCTATCGAAACGGCAACGGGCGTAGACCTCATTATTGACGACACACCTGAAGCGGTCATTCTTTCATGCTTTGATCCGGTAAGGAGAGAAATCGCAAGAATCACCCTTGAAAAACTCATCGTTGACGGACGAATCCATCCGGCAAGAATTGAGGAAATGGTTGAAAAGGCGACTAAGGAAGTGAACAATTACATCAAGGAAGCCGGTGAACAGGCTACCTTTGAGGTTGGAATCCACAATCTTCATCCGGAACTGGTGAAGCTTCTGGGAAGACTGAGGTACAGGACCAGCTACGGTCAGAATGTACTGCAGCATTCCGTGGAAGTGGCTCAGCTTGCAGGACTTATGGCTTCCGAGCTGGGACTGGATACAAAGCTGGCCAAGAGAGCCGGACTGCTTCACGATATCGGCAAATCCATCGACCACGAGGTGGAGGGAACACATGTCGACATCGGCATAGACCTTCTCAGAAAGTACAAGGAGAGGGAGGAAGTTATTGACGGCATGGCATCGCACCATGGCGATTATGAACCAAAGAGTCTTGAAGCTGTACTCATCGCAGCAGCTGATGCACTCTCCGCAGCCAGACCGGGTGCGAGAAGAGAGACTCTTGAGAATTATATCAACAGACTTCAGAAACTTGAGGAGATCGCGAATACGACTCCCGGCGTTGAGAAATCATACGCCATTCAGGCAGGCAGAGAGATCAGGATCATTGCCAGCCCTGAAGAAAAGAAAGATGACGATCTGCCGCTTCTCGCCAGGGAGATCAGCAAGCGCATCGAAAGTGAGCTTCAGTATCCGGGCCAGATCAAGGTCAATGTCATCAGAGAGACCCGCGCCATCGATTACGCGAAGTAAGCCGGAGGCGGGTTCAGTAATTGAACAGAAGGTTTTGCGGGCTGTCCCATTGGGGACAGCCCGTGATGTCTATATGGACAGGGGAAAAGCAAATGAAGGCATATCTTGACAACAGCGCGACCACCGCGCAGTTTGAACAGGTCACAGACCGCATGCTCGAGGCGGTCCGGGAATTTGGAAATCCATCATCCATGCACTCCATGGGAGTCATCGGAGAAAAGATGGTGAGAAAGGCAAGAAAACAGGCAGCGGACGCCGCAGGGGCGGATGCTGATGAAATAATATTCACCTCCGGTGGAACGGAATCGGACAATGCAGCTATATTCGGCGGCGTTGAGTCCCTCCGCCGTCAGGGAGACCATATCATCACCACACAGGTGGAACATCCTGCTGTGCTGGAGTGTTTCAGGAGACTGGAACAGAAGGGCATGAGGGTCACTTATCTGAATGTGGACCGGGACTGCCTGGTGGATCCCGAAGCAGTGGCTGCAGCCATCGATGAGAAGACCATCCTGGTTTCAGTGATGCAGGTAAACAACGAGACCGGAGCTATCCAGCCGTTAAACGAAATCGGAAGGATCATCAGGGAAAAGAGCGAAGCTTATGGCCACAGAATCCTGTTCCATACTGATGCGGTTCAGGGATTCGGAAAGATCAGACAGGATCTTCAGCTGAACGGCATAGACATGATGTCCGCAAGCGGCCACAAGATACACGGGCCAAAGGGAACAGGACTTCTGTATATCCGGAAGGGTCTTCACATTCCTGCTTTTATAGTCGGCGGCGGACAGGAACGGGGTCAGCGTTCGGGGACGGAGAATGTGCCCGGGATCGTCGGCCTGGGAGAGGCTGCTTCGATTGCTTCGGAAAAAATGTCAGAAAATCTGGAGCACGTGAGAAAACTCAGGGATAAACTGCTCAACGGCATCATTTCGGGAATCGAGAACGTGAGAGTGAACAGCCTCACGGATGAGAAGGGACTTCCGTATATCCTCAATGTCAGTTTTCCGGGAACTAGAGGAGAGGTGCTCCTTCACATGCTGGAACAGGCAGGTATCTACGTATCCACCGGTTCGGCCTGCTCTTCAAAGAAAAAGGGCAGTCATGTGCTGAGCGCCATGGGACTGAAGCCGGATGAGATCGAGGGAGCTGTCAGATTCAGCCTCTCTGCAGACAACACGGAAGAGGAGATCGAATACACTCTTGAAAATGTCAGGAGGGTGGTGGCTGACAACCGCAGGATCCTGAAGATTGCAGGAAAGGACAGAAGAAGGTAAACTGTAACTGATGGCAGTATCTCCGGATCCTATTCCCGGAGGGATGGCGACATTGGTTATGACCGTACTGAGGATATAGCAATACAGACGTTGTGAAAGGTTTGTGAAAAATCGATTATGGAAAATGATAAGCATACATTTATAGTCAGATGCGGTGAAATCGCGCTTAAGGGAATGAACAAGCCGTATTTCGAACGGATGCTGATGGAACGCATCCGCAAGGCGCTGCGCCACTACGACGGCGTGAATGTTCGCAGAAAAGAGGGTCTGATCTTCGTTAACGCCCCTGCTGCTTACGATGTGGACAAGCTGGCGAATGACATATCGAAGGTCTTCGGGGTAGCTTCCATAAGTTATGCGCTGGAGATCGAAAGCGATATGGAGACGATACAGGAAAAGGCGGCAGAATACATGCTTGACCTGATGAAGACGAGAAAGATCAACACTTTCAAGGTAGAGGCAAAGAGAGCTGATAAGACTTTCCCGGTACAGTCGCCGGATATAGCCAGAAGAACCGGTGCGGCTGTGCTGAAGGGCTGCAAGGTACTTTCGGTGGACGTCCACGATCCGGATTGTGTTCTCTATGTCAATGTGAGGAGAGACAGTTCTTTCATCTATGCGGACAAGGTCAGAGGTTTCGGAGGACTTCCGCTGGGAACAAACGGCAAGGGTATGATCCTTCTGTCAGGAGGCATAGACAGCCCTGTGGCTGCGTGGATGATGGCAAAACGCGGCATGATGATCGAGGCGATGCATTTCCATTCGTATCCTTACACCAGCGAGAGAGCGCGTGAAAAAGTTTACGATCTCACCAGGATCCTTTCGGGTTACTGCGGCAGGATCAAGGTGCATTCCGTGAATCTGATAGACATTCAGCAGGCAATCGGAGAAAACTGCCCGGCTGAGGAGATGACAATCCTCACCAGACGTTTTATGATGAAGATCGCCGAGAGATGCGCGAAGAAGTACAACTGCGACATGCTCATCACCGGAGAGAACATCGGTCAGGTGGCAAGCCAGACTGTTCAGGGGCTGGTGGTTACGGACAACGCGGTGGAGCTTCCTGTGATGCGCCCGCTGATCGCCTTTGACAAGGTGGATATCATGGATCTGGCGCAGAAGATAGGGACTTACGAGAAGTCCATCGAGCCATTTGAGGACTGCTGTACGGTGTTCCTGCCGAAGCATCCTGTGACTAAGCCGAAGCTGGAGAACATACTCCACTCCGAGTCGCTGCTGGATTGTGAGGCTCTCATCGAAAAGGCGATGGAGACGCTGGAAACTGTTGTCATCGATCCTGAGTAATGACATGGCTGTTAAATAAAAAGAAAACAGATGCCGGGACTTTCGCAGTCCCGGCATTTTATTATTATCATTTACGATAATTTGTTTGACCAATATCAAAATTGGCCCTTTATGGTCAATTTAATCGGGGCTTGTATGTGGTATAATTGTCGTGCACATAAATATGATAATCCAAGACACATCTGTTATGAGTTTTAAAGGAGGCTTGTATGGATTTTACTCTGAATAAGGAACAGCTCGCAGTGAAAGAAAAAGCTGCTGCTTTTGCAGAAAAGTATGTTCGCCCTGTTGCAGCGGATAACGATGCTAAGGGTGAATTCCCTCACGAGCTGGTAAAAAAGCTTGGAGAAGAGGGCCTTCTCGGGCTTTCTGTAGATAAGAAATACGGCGGCGGCGGTGTGGACATGGTTTCTGCAGTTACGCTGGTCAAGGAGATTGCCAAGGTCGATGCGGCTACCGCGATCATAATAGCTTCAAATGCAGGTCTCGTAAGTACTCCGATCATGCTTTTCGGAACCGAGGAGCAGAAGCAGAAGTACATTCCGGATCTGGCTGCGGGAAAGAAGATCGGTGCTTTTGCGCTTACAGAAAAGGGCGCAGGTACAGATTCTTCGGCTCAGCAGACTACTATAGAGGACAAGGGTGACTACTATCTGCTGAACGGTGAAAAGAAGTTTATCACCAACGGCGGGGTTGCTGAGACTTACATTGTTTTCGGAATGACCGACAAGAGCAAGGGCTACGGCGGAATCACCGCACTGATAGTAGAAGGCAGCTATGAGGGCGTGAGCGCAGGCAAGCTGGAGAAGAAGATGGGTATCCGCGCTTCCCAGACTGCAGAGATGCATTTCGACAATGTCAAAGTTCCTAAGGAAAATCTTCTGGGCAAGGAGGGGCAGGGCTTTGAAATAGCAATGGCAACCCTCGATATCGGACGCATGGGTGTAGGCGCTCAGGCTCTGGGAATCGCTGAAGGCGCTTATGAAGCTACAGTGAAATACATGCAGGAGAGAGAGCAGTTCGGCATCAAGATCGCTCAGCTGGATACTCTCAGATTCGAGATGGCAGCGCTGAAGGTGAAGCTGGAGTCCGCGAGAATGCTGGTTTACAGGGCTGCGTCCTACAAGGATATGGGACTTCCGTATTCCGAAGCTGCTGCAATGGGCAAACTCGCTGCATCAGAGGCGGCTGTGGACATCACCAGAAAGGCTGTTCAGTTCCACGGCGGTTATGGTTACATGCAGGATTATCCGATCGAGAGAATGTACAGGGATGCCAAGATCACTGAGATCTATGAGGGTACTTCCGAGGTGCAGAAGATGGTTATCGCTGCGAATACGTTCAATCTCAGATCCAGCGGCAGCAGAAAATAAACTGAATGACGAGATGATCGATGACGAAGCCGTCCTGCGCCTGCGCAGGGCGGCTTTTTATCTGCCCGGGGCATGCTGTATTAATTGCGGGAGAAAATTGTACAAATGTATGATTGAATGTAAAATAAACATTGAATACACTGTGGATGGAGTTATAATATGCAGTAGCATGCGGCACCTGCCGCCATTACATGTACAGAGGTCACTTTTGAAAGGACGAGCCATGAATACAGAAAGATCCCGGAGAGCGGAGGAACGCCTCGCTTATGAGTCAAAGTGGGTTGAGGTGGACCTGGATGCATTTAAATACAACATGAGGAAAATCAGGGAAAAGGTCGGACCTGACCGCAGGATTGCTGCAGTTATAAAGGCAAATGCTTACGGTCACGGCGTAGAGCAGGCTGCAAGGGTTCTGATCGAAAGCGGTGCAGACCAGTTCGCGGTGGCTGTGCTGAACGAGGCGCTGGAACTGAGAAAAACCCAGCCGGAAAAGGATATCCTCGTACTTGGAAATATGCCGTTTGGCAGTGAGGAGGTTTCCATAAATGCGGGGCTTCAGCACACGGTGACGTCTTTTGAAAAGGCGAAGCTGCTTTCGGAGGCTGCGGGAAGGCTCGGAAAGACGGCAAAGGTGCACATCAAGCTGGATACGGGCATGACGAGACTGGGATTTCAGATGAATATGGAGAGCGTGGAGGAGGTCCTGAGGATTTCGGAGCTGCCCGGACTGTATATTGAGGGCATATTCACGCATTTTGCCAGAGCGGACGAGGAAGATAAGACCTGGGCTGAAAGGCAGTACGGGAAGTATACCTGGTTTGTGAAGGAACTGGAAAAGCGGGGACTGGAAATACCTGTGAAGCATGTGTCCAACAGCGCGGCTATCATGGAGATGCCTGAGACTTATAATGTCATGGTTCGTCCTGGGATCATTTTGTACGGAATCTATCCGTCGGATGAGGTGAAACCGGGTGAACTGGACATCAGGCCGGTGATGTCCTGGAAGGCGAGGATCACTCATGTAAAGACGCTGCCTGAAGACAGACAGATCAGTTACGGCGGAAGGTACAAGGCCCATGAGGGACAGATCATAGGAACCGTTGCCATAGGCTACGCAGACGGATTTACCAGAGCGCAGAGCGGAAAAGCTGAGGTGCTGTACAAAGGTGAAAGGGTAAAGATCCTGGGGAATATCTGCATGGATCAGTGCATGATCGACCTGACTGCACATCCTGAAGCTGCTGTGGGTGATGTGGTGACGCTGATGGGATCTGACGGGGGCGAGACGATCACGGCTGACGACGTGGCTGCAAGATACGGTACCATCGGGTACGAGGTGGTCTGTGCGGTCAACAGGCGGGTGCCGAGATATTACTTTGAAGATGGAAGGGTTGTCGACTATGTGGATTACACAGAGTGACACCTGTGAACTTGATATGACAGCGTGCGCGCAGGGACGAAAAACACCTGCGCGCTATTTTGTTTATAAAGGGTTCAGCGTTGAACATGAAATGAAAAACTGATATAATAAAATGTCAGATTCTCTGACGTTTTTTACATAGATAATCAGGAGGATTTTAATGGTTAGACGAATTTTCGTTGAGAAAAAGAACGGATTTGACGTAGAGGCACAGGGGCTGTGTGCTGATATCAGGGAAAACCTCGGAATCGAGGGGCTGGAGAAGGTTCGTGTTCTGAACCGTTATGACATGGACGGAGTGGATGACGAACTGTACGAAAAGGCTGTAAATCAGGTATTTTCAGAAGCTGCCATCGATATGGTATATGAGGAGACTGTTGATCTTTCTGATGCGGCTTACAAATTCGTGACGGAATATCTCCCGGGTCAGTACGACCAGAGGGCAGACTCCGCCGCTCAGTGCATTCAGCTGATCAGCATGGGCAACAGACCGGAAGTGAAATTTGCGAGAGTGATCGCCCTTTACGGAAATCTTGATGATGCGGACAATGACGCGATCATCGATTACTGCATCAATCCCGTGGATTCTCAGCTTGCTTCCTGGGAAAAGCCGGAAGATCTTTCAATGAAATTCGATATACCGGCAGATGTGGCTTCCATTGACGGCTTCAGGGCAATGTCAGAGGAGCAGCTTTCTGCGTTACATAGAGAAATGGGCTTCGCCATGAGCATGGAGGATCTGAGATTCGTTCAGGCTCACTTCAGGGATGAGGCTGACAGAGAACCGACTGTGACTGAACTTCGCGTGATCGACACATACTGGTCAGATCACTGCAGACATACGACGTTCAATACGAAGATCACAAATGTTGAATTCAGCGATTCCCGTTACGGAAAAATGCTGAAGGAAGCATATGACAGATATCTTGAAATCAGAAAAGAAGTCTATGGAGACAGGGACCGGGATATGACACTCATGGACCTGGGCGTCATAGGTGCAAAATATATTAAGAAGCTCGGACTCGCGGGAGACCTGGATGAGTCTGAGGAAATCAACGCGTGCAGCATAAAGGCAAAGGCAGTGGTTGACGGAAAGGAAGAGGACTGGCTCGTGATGTTCAAGAACGAGACCCACAATCATCCGACTGAAATCGAACCTTTCGGCGGTGCTGCAACATGCCTCGGCGGTGCTATCAGAGATCCGCTCTCCGGACGTGTCTATGTCTATCAGGCGATGCGTGTGACGGGAGCATCCGATCCTACTGTCAGCGTAAAGGAAACTATCCAGGGCAAGCTTCCTCAGAGAAAGATCACCACGGAAGCGGCACATGGCTACATCTCATACGGCAACCAGATCGGTATAGCGACCGGAAAGGTGGCAGAACTCTATGATGAAGGTTACGTGGCAAAGCGCATGGAAGTGGGCGCAGTTATCGGCGCGGCACCTGCGGATCACGTAAAGAGAGAAAGACCGATGCCTGGAGATGTTATCATCCTGGTTGGCGGCAGAACCGGAAGAGATGGTATGGGAGGAGCTACCGGTTCCTCCAAGGAGCATACGGAGGAGTCGATCCTCGAATGCGGAGCAGAGGTGCAGAAGGGTAATCCGCCTGTGGAGAGAAATCTTCAGAGACTGTTCCGACGCGGTGAGGTTGCCCGCATGATCAAGCGCTGCAACGACTTCGGTGCAGGCGGCGTGTCCGTTGCCATAGGCGAACTGGCAGACAGCCTCGATATCGATCTGGACATGGTTCCAAAGAAGTACGAGGGTCTGGACGGAACTGAGCTGGCCATTTCCGAATCCCAGGAGAGAATGGCTGTTGCCGTCGATGCAGCGGATGCTGACGCTTTCATAAAGGCTTCCGGAGAGGAAAACCTGGAGGCTGTGGTTGTCGCAAAGGTCACAGATACCGGCAGAGTGCGCATGAACTGGAGAGGAAAGACTGTCCTCGATCTGAGCCGCGCTTTCCTGGATACCAATGGCGTAAAGCAGGAAACTTCCGTGAGCATCTCCTACGGCGATGAGCACTTTGATATTTATGATGAAAAGGGAACATCCCTCGATGATATTGCAAAAGAACTGAATGTTGCGAGCCAGAAGGGCCTTACTGAACGCTTTGACAGCACCATCGGTGCAGGTTCCGTGCTGATGCCTCTGGGCGGAAAGCATCAGCTGTCTCCGACTGCAGGTATGGCGGCAAAGCTCCCGCTGACTTCAGGTTACACTGACACCTCCACGATCATGACATTCGGCTTCGATCCGGCAGTGTCCAAGGTGAGTCCGTTCCACGGCGCAATCAACGCAGTTGTGGATTCCGCTGCGAGAATCGTTGCCATGGGCGGAGACTACAGGAAGGCAAGACTGTCTTTCCAGGAATATTTCGGAAAGCTCGGCACGGATCCTGAAAGATGGGGCAAGCCGTTCGGAGCACTTCTCGGAGGACTCATTGCCCAGGACGAGCTGAAGATCCCGTCCATCGGAGGAAAGGACAGCATGTCCGGAACATTCATGAATATCGACGTTCCGCCTTCATTGATCTCTTTCGCGGTTGCGGTTGATGACGCGAAGAACATCATCTCCACGGATCTGAAGAAGTCAGGCAGCACTCTTGTTCACGTAACCGCAGGCATGGACGAAAACAAGGTCATCGATTTTGCACGCTTCAGAAAGAACATGGAGCAGGTTATGAAGATCATGTCCGAAGGCCACGTGCTGGCTGCAGACATCATCTCCAGAGGAGGTATCTTCGCTTCCGTGCTCCGGATGGCAGCAGGCAACATGCTGGGAGCAAGGCTTGAAAATATTTCGGGGCATGATCTGATCAACATCGACTGCGGCGGTCTGATCCTGGAAATCGAAGAGGGAGCAGACCCTGCGGCACTTCTGGGTGAAGCAGAATATAAGATCATCGGCAGAGTTACCGATGATGGTATGATCGTTGTCAACGGTGAGGAGCACGATCTCAAGGCAATGGTGGAAGAATGGCGTGCTCCGCTGGAGAACGTATTCCCTACGAGAGTTAAGGGTAGCGAAGAAACAATTGAAAAGTATTCTTATGACAGACGTGAATTCAACGGACCTGCTCTGAAGATCGCTAAGCCGAAAGTGTTCATCCCGGCGTTCCCGGGAACAAACTGCGAGCTGGACAGCAAGAGAGCTGTGGAGCGTGCAGGCGGCATCGGCGTGGTTCAGAACATAGCAAATCTCACGCCGGAACTTCTGGATCAGTCCATCGAGCAGATGGTTAAGAATATAAATGACAGCCAGATAATCTTCATTCCGGGAGGCTTCAGCGGCGGAGACGAACCTGACGGTTCCGCAAAGTTTATCACGGCGGTGTTCAGGAATCCTGCTGTGACCCAGGCAGTCACGGATCTCCTTGAGAAGAGAGACGGCCTCATGCTGGGAATCTGCAACGGATTCCAGGCACTGATAAAACTGGGCCTGGTTCCTTACGGAAAGATAACAGACATGAAGGACGAGAGCCCGACGCTGACTTACAACTCCATCGGCCGTCATATGTCATGCCTTGTAAATACACGAATCGCGTCAGTCAAGTCGCCTTGGATGGCAGGATGCAATGTGGGAGATATCCACGTGATTCCTATTTCCCACGGCGAGGGCAGATTTATCGCGTCTCCCGAACTGATTGCGGATCTTGCCGCAAACGGGCAGATTGCGACTCAGTATGTGGATTTTGATGGCAATCCGACATCTGACATCGCTTTCAATCCGAACAATTCCGTACAGGCAATCGAGGGCATTTTCTCACCTGATGGCAGAGTGTTCGGTAAGATGGGTCACTCCGAGAGAATTGACCGGAATCTTTACAAAAACGTGCCGGGCAACAAAGACCAGAAGATACTGGAGTCCGGTGTGGCTTACTTCAGATAGGATTATTCCGGGGAACGGCGGAAAAGTTATTCCGCCGGTTCCCGGTTCGATTGTTTTTTATAATGGCCGGAGGCCATTTCCATTAATATATAAATGACAGAAAGGAATTTGCATATGAAAGTCGGCATTGTCATGGGAAGCAAATCTGACTACCCTGTAGTTGAAAGAACTGAGAAGATCCTCAGCGATTTCGGTGTGGAGTTTGAGACTCACGTATTTTCGGCACACAGAACGCCGAAGCAGGCAGCGGATTTTGCTGCGGGCGCTGAGGCACACGGAATTGAACTGATCATTGCTGCAGCGGGGAAGGCTGCGCATCTCGGAGGTGTGCTTGCGGCATATACGCCGTTGCCCGTAATAGGTATTCCGGTAAAGTCATCAACTCTCGACGGACTTGATTCACTTCTCTCTACGGTTCAGATGCCAAAGGGCGTACCGGTTGCCACAGTTGCAATAGATGGCGCAGAGAATGCCGGCCTGCTGGCAGTTCAGATTCTCTCTGTGAAGTACCCTGAGCTTCGCAAGCAGTTCACGGAATACAAGGCAAAGATGGAAGCTGATATCGTCGCAATTGATGCAGAATTCAGAAAATGAGATAATCTCAGTCACATCAGTTTAAGCTAACAGACACACCCATAAGGAAAGACGAATCGAATGAAAAATACCAAGATCCAGTATGACAAACTTGACAGTGTGGAATTATACGAGGACAAACTTCATGAGGAGTGCGGCGTCTTTGGAATCACTTCACCAGGCGCTGACAATCTTGCAAAAAATGTGTATTTCGGGCTTCATGGACTTCAGCACAGAGGTCAGGAAAGCGCGGGCATTGCCAGCAACATGTACGGGAATATCAACTACCACAAGGACATGGGACTTGTGCAGGAGGTGTTCAACGATGACATCATCAGGGCACTCAGAGGAGATATCTGCATAGGTCATGTGAGATATTCGACGGCCGGAGGCGGTGGTGCGATCAATTCACAGCCGCTGGTTGTTTATTCAAAGAAGGGATCGCTGGCACTGGCACACAACGGAAATCTCACAAATGCACAGATGCTGAGAGACGAGCTTGAAGAGAACGGCTACATCTTCCAGACAACCATTGACACGGAAACTATCGCCGCACTGGTGGCGAGATATCTCAAGGACGGAACGGTGGAAGATGCGATCCACAGCGCGCTCAACAGGATTGAAGGAGCGTATGCGCTGGTCATCACAACTGCAAATAAACTCATCGGTGTAAGGGATCCCAACGGCCTCAGACCGTTATGCCTCGGAAGGCTCACTGACGGCAAGGGTTATGTTCTCTCGTCTGAAAGTTGTACATTCCCGCTTCAGGGTGCGGAATTTGTGAGGGATATCGAACCGGGCGAGATGGTTATCATCCAGGACAATGAGGTATCTTCCAGGATGTTCCATCCCGGTGAGCCGAAGAGAGTGTGCTCCTTCGAGTATGTTTATTTTGCAAGAACCGACAGCAGGATCGATGGAAGAAGTGTATATGCTTCCAGGATCAGGGCCGGTGAAATCCTCGCAAAGGAAGACGATGTAAAAGCGGATCTTGTAATAGCGGTACCGGATTCCGGAACCGCGGCTGCGATCGGGTATTCTCACGGTTCAGGCGTTCCTTTCGGTGAGGGCCTAGTGAAAAACAGATACGTGGGAAGAACGTTCATTCAGCCGACTCAGGAAATGAGAGAACTGAGTGTCAAGATGAAGCTCAATGTTCTGGAAGAAAATGTTAAAGGAAAATCCATCGTGGTGATCGACGATTCTGTAGTCAGAGGCACCACCAGCGGTAAGATCGTAAAAATGCTGAAAGATGCCGGTGCTGCCGAGATACATATGAGAATAAGTTCACCTCCGGTGAAACATTCATGTTATATGGGAATTGACACGCCGGACAGATCGAATCTCATGGCTGCGAATCATTCAATAGATGAGATGTGCAAGATGATGGGTGCGGACACATTGCGTTTTCTCAGCGTGGAGGGACTGAAGGAAAGCATCGGATTCGGAGATGATATCTGCACAGCCTGCTTTACCGGTGACTATCCTGTAAAACTTACGGATGTCAAGAATAAACTTATCAATCACGAAGCTGAGAGATCCTTTGTTGGAGAATACGACTGATACTGT
>JAIKWW010000011.1 GCA_024684465.1 Clostridia bacterium
TCCGGACGGAATAGTTATGTTATATACAGTGCCATCCGGTGACATCTGGCTTTCTATGCCGGCGGTATCGCCTCCTGTTCCCTCAGGATCTTCCGGCTCAGCTGACAGCGCCGCGCCGTTGTCGTCCCCGCCGTTTTCCGCTTCTTCGGCGGCCTGCGCCGCGGCATTTGCAGCGGCTTCATCCCCGGCGGTGTAATCCAGGACGATTCCCGTTCTCCAGGTGATGAGTACCAGCGCGGCAACTATTATTATCAATGTGATAAAAATGTCGCTGTAGTTGTATATGAAGTCTTTGAATCTTTCAAATCTGCTTTCCATGTTGAAATGATATCTCCTTTCACACGTCGTTATATTCTATCATATTACCCGGCGACATTCAAACGAGGAACCGTTCCCGTTTTTTCTTTTTCATGGCGGTGCGATCTTTATTTTCATTGTATTGTAATCTTTATTCTGTTCAATTAGCAGTTTCCTTGTGGTAAAATAATGTGATTGCAGCGGCGGAAGTACTGCCGGATGATACAGAAACTGGGGATTGGAGATCATTTTACCGGAATGAAGAAGATCAGTATCGAGAAAAATGACGCAGGTCAGCGTCTTGACCGTTTTTTAAAGAAATATCTGTCCGGGGCTTCCCTGGGCTACATATACAAAGCCATCCGCAAGGATGTGAAGGTGAACGGCAAGCGTGTGAGCAAAGAAACGATGCTGGAGGCCGGGGATGAAGTCACGCTCTACATCCCTGACGACAGGCTGGCTGAGTTCAGTCCCGAAAAGAAGCGGACCCGGGCGAAGCGGAGTTTCGGCATTGTCTACGAAGACGACAATGTGGTGGTGGTCTCCAAGCCTTCCGGGCTTCTGACCCATGGGGATTCCCGGGAAAAAAAGGACACTCTGGTGAATCAGGTGGTGGACTATCTGATCGAAACAGGGGCTTACGTTCCCCGGGTTGAGCGGACATTCACACCGGCTGCGGCGAACCGGCTTGACCGCAACACGTCGGGTCTGGTGATATTCGGAAAAAATGCTGCTGCGCTGCGGTGTCTCAACGAAATGATCCGGAACAAGGGCTCTGTGGGCAAGTACTACCTGACGGCGGTGAAGGGCCGGGTGACGGAGGAGATGCGCCTCACGGGTTCCCTCACCAAGGATGAGAGTAATAATAAGGTGACGGTGAACCTGAAGGGCGGCGGACCCGGAGGAGAGGATGACGGAAAGCTGATCGAGACCCGCATCCGGCCTCTTACGGAGGGCAGCGGAGCAACGCTGCTGGAGGTCCATCTCATAACGGGGCGGACTCATCAGATCCGCGCTCATCTGGCTGCGACGGGGCATCCTGTGGCGGGAGATATAAAGTACGGTGACAGGGGCTGGAATTCGAAGCTCCGGAAGGAACTGGCACTCGAGAATCAGCTGCTCCACGCTTGGAGGCTCAGTATCGATGGACCGGGTGAGGAACTTGCCTATCTGCGGGGGAAGGTCTTCCGCGACCTGCCCGGTGGAATGACCGGTGCTCAGTTTACGGGGCTGTTCCCGGATATGGAAAAATTGTTGAAGGAAATTTAGGATTTGAGATGGAATCGGCGGGACGCCGGAGATCATTGGTATAAATACGGAGGAAATGATGGACAATCTTGAAAATCGCGCAGGCGCAACGCCTGAAGAGAATATGAACCCGGCAGCAGCTGGCGCCGGGGCCGGCGGGGACAGCGCTCCTGACAACTGGAACGCGTCTGAGGCAATCGACGAGTTCCATGAGACGATGGCTGACCTGAAAGCTGAAAACGATGCTGCGGCAGTGAATCCGGAGGAAAGCGGCAAGAAGGGCTCTGAGCTTATGGCCTGGATAAGGGATATCGTGATCGCCGTGATCCTGGCACTGATCATTTACCAGTTTATAACTCCTACCATCGTGCAGGAACATTCCATGGAGAATACGCTGAACAACAACGACTATCTGATCCTGTGGAAACTTCCTTACACGCTGGGACAGGAGCCGGACTACGGGGACATCATCGTTTTCAAAAGCGACATGTACACGGATAACGGAAGTCAGAAGCTGCTGATCAAGCGGGTTATCGGCCGGGGCGGTGACACTGTTGCTGTCAGGGAAGGCGTTGTCTACAGAAACGGCGAGGCGCTGGATGAGCCATATACCAAAGAAGGATATACGAGCGGAGCTATGGATGAGACGGTGGTTCCCGAGGGGGACCTCTTCGTACTGGGAGATAACCGTGCAGTCAGCGTGGACAGCAGATCTCCGGAAGTGGGTTTCGTGGAATCCGAGAGAGTTGTGGGAAAGGCTGTGCTG
>JAIKWW010000063.1 GCA_024684465.1 Clostridia bacterium
TGCATTTGCCCCGGTCATAACGGAGAAAATGGAATCTTTCGGTTCAGAGATAATGGAAGTGATCTATGTTCCGGATGATCCGGATATGATCAGAGATTCCATCATCGCGCTCAGGGACAAGGGCGCGGACATGATATTCGCCACAGGGGGAATGTCTGTGGATCCGGATGACTACACTCCGTCAGCTATAAGAGCTACGGGAGCTGAAGTTGTCAAATACGGAGCACCGGCACTTCCGGGAGCGATGTTCATGATGGCTTATCTGGGAGATGTACCGGTTCTGGGAGTACCCGGAGCGGGGATGTTCTACAGGAAGACAGTCGTTGATCTTCTTCTGCCGAGGATTCTGGCAGGTGAAAAGATCGAAAGAAAGGACATCGTCAGCCTCGGAGTTGGCGGACTTTTATAATCTGCGGCGGGACGGCCGCTTTCGGACACATTATTTTAAGATGAAGTGTCGGGGTTTCCGGCATTTCAAAAGAAGATATTTAAATATTTAAAAAGGAGAAGTTGGTTATGGCAGATGATTACACCAGAGAGTGGAAATTCAGGGCTTGGGATCCTGTTGAAAGAAAGATGTATTCTCCGGAAGATCTTGAGGAACCTGATTCGGAGAGCGAAGATCCGAAGACGATCTACGGATTGCTCAAGGATGGCAATCTGGTAATCCAGGACGTGAAGGAAAACCCGCCTACAGTTCTGGTTCCGATGCAGTCCACTAACTGGTATGACAACGAACAGTACGAAGTGTACGAGGGCGATATTGTCAGCATTGACGGAAAGATCTATCAGGTCATCTGGGATGAAGAAACTGCAGGTTATCTGCTGCTGGGAGAAGATCTGGATGTGAGCCCCGGCGGAGATTATCTGGGTGACGCTCTTCACATCGAGGGCAATATTTTTGAAAACGGAGATGCAACACCGGAAGAGAGAATGCGTCCGCATGTTTTCAGAGCATGGGATCCGGATGAACGGAAGATGTACATGCCTGAGGATTTAAAGGACCCGGAAGTGGATTTCCGCAATCCGATCTATGCATATCTTTCATTCGGAGCACTTTATATTTATAACATCAAGAACGATCCGCCTATGGAACTGATACCGATGCAGAGAACAGGCTGGAAGGATTCCACAAATGCCGATGTGTATGAAGGCGATATCGTAAAGATGGGCGATACGGATGACATCGCGCAGGTCGTATGGAGTGATGAGGTTGGCCAGTTCATATACCTCGCCAATGACGGAACGGTATATCCGGGAAGCTTCAGCACATCCACACAGACACTCGTCATCGGAAATATCTATGAGAATTCCGAAATGGTACCGCAGTTATAATACGGATCCGGGAGCATCATGCTCCGGCAATTGATACATAGTTTTTATATTAAGGAGAAACAGAACATGCTTATGGGTGTTAACGGTGATTCCAACGTTCTCGGCGATAAGGTGAGACCGAACTTTGCGGATCCCGAAATAGTTAAAAAATTTGACGGAATGTACGTGGATTTCTATCTTGAAGATGATATGTTTGAGATAGAAGGACAGTTTTTTACAATAGATGGACAGCTCTTCATCGAAGTTCACGATGCTGTTATGCACATCCTGGAGATGGCAGGAAAGGAACTGAAGGTCTGGAATTTCGGAGATCTTTACAGAGCTCAGAGACCTGACGGACAGACTTTCATGATGGAGATCAACAGAGTTTATTTCAAGATGGAGGATCCGAAGCCTGAGGACTTCATCAAAATGCGTGACGAGCACGGAGTCAATGAATTCTTCCTGAAGCTGACCGATATCATGGTCTTCTGGAAGGGGCAGGAAAAGAAGTGGGATATCGTAAAGAACAAGATCGACATGATCTATGCCGGCGATATAGTTTCCTATGATTCCATCGAGGAGCTCTTTGCTGACAATGAAAATCTCGGCGGTCTCTGGCAGGCTGTAATATTCCAGACTTACGAGGAGGAATCGAACTACGGTAATACTCAGATGTTCGAAGGTCTTTCTCTGGAATATACCGGTTACAATAAGGAAAACAACAACAAGTAGTGTGACTTCGGCTTTGCAAGGAATTATCGCTGATGAAAGGAAAGGAGCACGGGGTATGAAAAATATGGGAAAAACGGTTGTTGAAACCGGAACATACGGCAGTGAACGTGCAGGAAAGAAGAAGGGATGCGGATTATGTGCTTCCGGATGCAGCATCGTCTGTATCAGAGGCAACATGATCAACTATGATATCGTTGACGGTGAAATGGATGATTTTCAGCTGAAAACAGATATGCCTGACTACGGTTCTTTCAGAAGACCTGCCAAGTAGGGTCTGATAAGACGGATGATGAAAACCCGTTCCGAATATTTCGGAGCGGGTTTTTTAATTGAAAAAGTCCGCTGTAATACTTATGTAATCTCAAATACTTAGATTACGATATTATTTCCATGCTTACTATATTCAAACACATAATTGACATTAACCATCTCATATAATATAATCAAAAAAAGTAGAAAGGCTACTAATTATTTGTTTGATATATTTCGAAATATAAGTATAATAATAATTTAGTCGGCTTATTCTTTGAGGAGACATTATTTTTATTTTTAATAGAGGAGGATTGGATATATGGACTTTGTAAATGAAAGACGTAAAGTTTTCTGTACGGTCGAAGGCCAGACCTGGTGCTTCAAAGCCGTTGACGGTTCTGTCATAGAAGCGCCGGACGGGGCGGACCAGAAGCTTACGGACGCACTGGCAAGTCTGGCAAAAGAGCAGGAACTGGTTTCCGGTACAGGAACTGCGTCGGTTAAGGCCGGTAAGAAGAAGTATGAAGTATCTGTTGAGAGACTTCTTGATCTTACTGCAGGCGACCTTCTTCATGAAACAGCTCAGTTGTATCCTGACGGTGAAGCTCTCATCTACAAGGATGGAAGCAGAAGGATCAACTACAGACAGTTTGATGAAGATTCCACAGCATTTGCAAAGTATCTGCTCAGCATAGGTGTAAAGAAGGGCGATCACGTTGGCCTCTGGATGGCAAACGGCATCGAATCTCTCACAATATGCTATGCGATCAGTAAGATCGGCGCTGTTGTTGCTCCATTCACTCCTTATGAAAAGCAGGACAGAATGGAAGAGATGGTACGCCGAGCAGAAGTATCCACATTCATTCTCTATCGAGGCGCAAAGACCACGGAGAACATCGAGATGCTCGCCGATGATATGTATCCTGAGATCAAGGAACAGAAATACGGCGAACTGAACATCGAAAAGGCTCCGCTGATCAAACGTGTCATCCTCGTAGATGCTACTGATGAATATGCATATCCGGGCGTCAAAGATTATGGCGAAGCTCTGGAAGAAGGCCGGAAGATGGCTGATGATGAACTGGAAGCACGCAGAAAGGAATTTGGCGTAAAGGATCTTGCGTATATCATATTCACCTCAGGGAGCACAGGATTCCCTAAAGGTGTAATGCTGTCTCATCTGAACATCGTTGAAAATTCCAATACGATGATGAAGATGATGGGACTCACTCACGAAGACAGAATGTGTGTTCAGATCCAGCTGTTCCACACATTCGGTTCGGTTGCGTCAGCCATGACAGGTATCCAGGCCGGAATCCCTATGCTGCTTCTCAGCAGGTTCAAGCCGGAAGAGTCTCTCAAGTTCATGGAAAACGAAAAGATCACCGTAGTCAGCGGTGTTCCTACAATGTTCATCGGATATATCGACGTTTATAAGAAAAATCCTGATGAATTCGACACCACCATGCTTAAGAAGGGCATAGTTGCAGGTGCACCTTGTCCTGAAAAGATGGTTAGGGAAATCAAGGAACTGCTGCATATCGACGATCTGATCGTGTGCTACGGACTCACGGAGACTTCACCTTGTGTATCTGCAACAAAGACTGACGATACTCCGGAGGTAAAGGGCACCACTGTCGGAAGGCTCGTACCGGGAGTAACAGTTAAGCTGGTTGATCCTGAAACGGAAGAACCTGTTCCAGATGGAGAAGCAGGTGAACTCTGTGTATCCGGCTACAGTCTCATGATGGGTTATCTGAATGATCCTGAAAAGACTGCGGCTACGTACACTAAGGATGGCTGGCTGAAGACGGGAGACCTTGCATACATTCTGGACGATGGATATATCAGGCTGGGAGACAGACTGAAGGATATCATCATCAGAAGCGGTGAGAATATCAGTCCGGGCAATGTAGAAAAAGTCCTCCTGGAGCATCCTGACGTTGAACAGGCTTATGTCATCGGCGTCAAGGATTACAAGTACGGAGAAATAGTAGGAACCTTCTGCCATTTGAAAGATGGATCGGAATTGAAACCTGAGGAATTGAGAAAGTTCTGTGTTGGCAAGACTCCTACATTATCCATTCCATCCTATTACTGGTTCGTAGATGAATTTCCTCTTCTGGCTAACGGAAAGGTTTCAAAGCCAGAACTCCGTAAGATGGCTGAGGAAATGAAAGAAAACACACCACAAGTAAAGTAAATTATCGTTCAGTCCGTATTGACGGGCATGTTGTAAACTGTTATTGAAGACTACTGCATGGGTGATTCCTCAGCTCATGCAGCAGCCTTTATTCAGAAGGGAAAGAATATGTTTGATATTAATGAGCAGATGACGTATCTGGTTTATGTTATGCAGAAGAAGATGCGTCGTCAGCTGACGAATGTTCTCGACAGAGATGACATCACTCTGGAACAGTATGTAGTGCTCTACAATCTCGTTGGAAGAGACGGGATTAATCAGAAGACGCTGTCTCACAGTGTTGACAAGGACCAGGCAACTCTTGCAAGAATCCTGGACATCCTTGAAGGCAGGGACTATATCATCAGACGTACTACTGAAAAAGACAGAAGAGCTTTTCTGGTATTTATCACAGACAAGGGTCGCGTAAAGGTAAAGGAGATTGCCAAGAAACTCGGAGAAGTTCACGGCAATATCATTGAGGGAATTCCTGACGACAAGGTTGATCAGTTCATCGAACTCATAAAGATGATGATAGAGAATCTGGACAGACTCAGCAGAGGCGATAAGTAATCACAATGTGTTTTTAAAGGGTGGAGCATGTTTTTCCGGCAGGAAGAACCTGCTTAAAGTAAGAAATAAAATCTATGATAAGTAATTTTTCAAAACTGTTGCTGTGATGAAGCAATTCATTGTAGCAACAGTTTTGTCTTTATGCCATAATATTGTATTGGGAATATATCAGATTATTTAGCACAGGAGAAATTCCATTGAAAATATTTGCGTTATCTGATCCGCATCTGTCCATGTCGGAGTCTGTGGATAAGCCCATGGAAGTATTTGGGGAGAACTGGAAAGACCATCATAAAAAAATTAAAGAGGGCTGGCTGGACTGCGTTACGGAGGATGATGCTGTGATCGTACCCGGTGACATCTCCTGGGCGCTGAAGTTCGAGGATGCGATAGCTGATCTTGCCTGGATAGACGCTCTTCCGGGACGCAAGATCATGCTCCGTGGGAACCATGATCTGTGGTGGGCATCTATTTCAAAGCTGAACTCACTTTTTGACAATATGGATTTCATACAGAACGACTGCAGAGTGGTGGGTGATGTGGCAATCTGCGGCAGCCGGGGGTGGAATATACCCGGAGCATCTGCCGAATGGACGGAGCACGATGACAAGATATATGCCAGAGAACAGCTGAGACTGGAGATGTCTTTAAAGGCGGCTGCGGCCAGCGGAGCGGGCAGGATATTTGCGGCTATGCACTATCCGCCGCTGGACAGAAGCGGCGCATCTAACGGCTTTACGGATCTTTTGGAAAAATACGGCGTGGAACGTGTCATTTACGGTCATGTTCACGGATCGGATGCAAGAAAGTATGCGTTTAACGGTGTAAAGAACGGTATCAGTTATGTGCTTACTGCCTGCGATCAGATCGGTTTCCGCCCGTTGCTCATAGCGGAAACCTCAGAGGATCAATGAAAAGAGCAGTGAGAATATTTCAACGTAAAGATAATATATGCACATCCTTCGGGGTGTGCTTTTTTAATTTTGTGTTTTGTATGCAATTTATTAGACAGAGTGCCCTTATTGTAGTAAAATAAACTAATATAGTTAAACAAATAATCAGGAGGGCTCCAATGAAGAAAGTCAGGATAGGCATGCTCGGTATCGGCAATGTTGCCAAGGGAACTTACAGGACTCTTGAGCTGAACAGAGAAAAGATCCAGGCATCAACAGGCGTTTCCATCGAAATTGCGAAGATTCTCAACAGAGATATTTCGAAGGATCGCGGAATAGATATACCAAAAGAAAAATACGTAACTGACGCATATGACATTATTAACGATCCTGAGATTGATATAATCGTAGAGCTCATCGGTGGCATCGAGCCGGCTACTGAGTATATGGCTGCTGCTCTTAAGAACGGCAAACATGTGGTTACAGCAAACAAGGCTGCTCTGGCAGTCAACGGCAGAATGCTGCAGGAGCTGGCGCAGGAAAAGCACGTGATGCTGCGTTTCGAGGCTAGCGTTGCCGGAGGCATTCCTATTATTAATGCCATTACCACTGCCTTGATGTCCAACGAGATCGATGACATTCTGGGCATAGTGAACGGAACCACGAACTACATTCTCACCAAAATGAGCGAATCCGATGCGGATTACAATTCCGTACTTAAGGATGCACAGGAAAAGGGGTTTGCTGAGCGGGATCCTTCCGGAGACGTGGAGGGTCACGATGTGGCGAATAAGCTGTCTATCCTCATGTCGCTTATTTTCGGAGTGGGGATTCTTCCAAAGGATATTCCGACTCATGGTATTACTTCCATAAATAAGGTGGATATATCCATTGCCACTGAACTTGGATACAAGATCAAACTGCTGGCTACAGCAAAAAAGATCGGCAAAGATGTGGAATGCAATGTTCAGCCTTGTCTGGTTCCTGCCAGTCATCCGCTTTCTTCCGTAAACAACGAATTCAACGCAGTATTCCTCAGGGGTAATGCTGTGGACGATCTCATGTTCTACGGAAAGGGCGCAGGCCCGCTGCCGACGGGAAGTGCGGTCATGGGTGACATAATAGAGATAGCAAAGGCCATCGATAAGGACAGTGCTTTTGACCGTCAGCCGCTTCTCAGATTTGATGCTGACCTGAGATTTATCGGCGAAGGAAGAAATCAGTATTATATCAGGCTCAGGGCTGAAGACAGACCGGGAGTTCTGGGGAATATCTCTTCCACATTCGGAAAGTACAGCGTGGGCATCGAGACCATGATGCAGCGCCCTGCTCCGAAGGGGGACAATACCACAGTTCCGCTGGTGTTCATCGTCTATGAGACTGAGCGCGAGGTGCTGGACAAGGCGCTTGCGGAGATTATAGAAAACAAGCATGCGGTTTCCGTTGACAACGTGATCCGCGTGGAGGACTGATCAGGGGAAATTAATCAGAAAAATCGTTTTTTCAGGGGGAATAACAAATGTTAACACTTGATAAGGTATATCATGCATCTTATGTGCTTAAAAATGTAGCCAGGAAGACGGACCTCATAAAGGCTCCAAAGCTTTCGGATGACTGCAATATCTATCTGAAGACAGAGAATCTTCAGGTTACCGGCAGTTTTAAGCTCAGAGGTGCTTACTATAAGATCAGTCAGCTGACTGAGGAGGAAAAGGGCAAAGGGATCATCGCCTGCAGCGCGGGAAATCACGCTCAGGGTGTGGCTCTGGCTTCCACCGAAAACGGGATCAGATCCAGGATCTTTATGCCGGACGGCGCGCCGATCAGCAAGGTTGAGGCGACAAAACAGCTGGGGGCTGATGTGGTCCTGGTAAAGGGAGCATATGACGATGCTTATGCTGAAGCGGAGAGAGTCAGAGAGGAGACCGGTGCCACATTCATTCATCCGTTTGATGACGATGAAGTCATCGCAGGACAGGGCACGATCGGTCTTGAGATTCTGGATCAGCTGGATAATGTGGACGCTGTTGTGGTTCCTGTCGGCGGCGGCGGACTTCTTTCCGGCGTGGCATTTGCCATCAAGCAGCTGAAGCCGCAGGTCAAGGTTTACGGAGTTCAGGCTGCCGGTTCACCGAGCATGGTGGAGAGTATCGAAAAGGGTGAGCAGATCACTCTGGATTCGGCTCTCACTTTTGCAGACGGTATTGCAGTTAAGCATCCGGGAGACACCACCTTCCAGGTCGTTCAGAAATATGTTGACGGTCTGGTGACTGTGAGCGAAGACGAGATCGCTGCAGCTATACTGGCGCTGATCGAGAAGCAGAAGCTCATCGCTGAAGGCGCAGGTGCTGTCAGCGTAGCAGCGGTAATGTTCAACAAGCTTCCTGTGGCAGGAAAGAATGTTGTCTGTGTCGTATCCGGCGGTAACATCGACGTTAACATTCTGAACAGGGTTATCACCAGAGGTCTCGTGACAAGCGGCAGAAACGCAAAGCTCATAATCGCTCTCGAGGACAAGCCGGGACAGTTGGAGGACGTTGCGAGGATAATAGCGGAGACCGGCGGAAATGTGGTTGAAGTTCAGTATGACAGATCCGATCCGGATATGGCAGTTACCAGCTGTTATCTGACGCTCAGTCTGGAAACCAGAAATCAGGATCACATCAGAGAGATAGAAAACCATCTCCAGCAGGCGGGATACAGGCTCGTATCCTATCCCCGCGTACAGTAATCGATCATCCACCACAGGAGGTAATAATAATGAAAGCATTATCTACAGACAAGGCACCCGCAGCTCTCGGACCTTATTCACAGGCACTGGTACAGGGAGATATGGTATTCTGCTCAGGTCAGATTCCGGTAGATCCGGCAACCGGTACGATCGCAGATACCATTGAAGAACAGACTGCACAGTCGATTGCAAATATAAAGAGCATTCTCGCAGAAAACGGCATGACAATCTCAAATGTAATAAAGACAACCGTTTTCCTTGCGGATCTCAATGATTTTGCGGCTATGAACGAAGTGTACGGAAAGCATTTCACAGAGCCTTTCCCGGCTCGCAGCTGTGTGCAGGTGGCTGCTATTCCAAAGGGATGCAAGCTTGAAATCGAATGCATTGCAGTAAAATAAACGCCTTTTGGGCCTGGATCACGAATATTGCATTGGAAATGTGACTTTAACGGTGGGTCTTCCGATTCCGGAGGATCCGCCTTTATTATGTGTCTATTTTATTTTTTGAATGGCGTGCTATAATGTTCGGGGAAATCCGGGATACGGGTTTGAATGCTTTCGCTGATCAGGGATGGAAAATGTTTATGATAATATATTATGGTGAACATAATGAAGGCGCTTTAGACAGGGCACTTCGCAGTTGTTACGGATGCAAAAGAAAAATAGAACGGGGAGAACACGGTAAGCCGGTGTTTGCTGAAGGTGGCGACTTCCTTTCCATAACCCATACTTCGGTGAATGATGAAAAGATCTGGATCGCAGTTTTCGGTGACAGGGAAATAGGCATAGATGCGGAATCTTTCGGTCGTCCGGTGAAGAATGCCGTTACTGTAGCAAGGCGGTATTTTACCGAAGGGGAAGCTGATTATCTGTCAGGTGTGCCTGACATGGAAACAGAAAAGGTCTTTATCCGTATGTGGACAATGAAGGAAGCCTACCTGAAAATGAAGGGAACCGGAATCAGCGGTGGACTGGATTCTGTGGAACTCGTGGAGAATAACCGGCTTTTGGAATATACTGCCGGAGCGCACTTTATTGATATAAAAATCGAGGATCTTCCTGAGCTGTGTGTCACACTGGCCATCGCGAAATCTGAAAAGGCATCGGATGATATGCCGGATATAAGTGTTGTCAAGCTCGGGGATTAAGTGATTTGAATCAGGAAAAGGTTTCTTTCATCTGGTAGAGCAATGGATATAATATGGAAAATGTAAGAGAAAAGAGAAGAAAAAAAGGGGCGCTTACCGAGCTTGAACGGGCCAGGGAAGCCGCGCTGATGCTCCTGGATCACCAGGACCGGACAAGGGCAGAGATGCTTGACAGATTGATGAAAAAGTGCTTTTCCGAGGAGGTGGCAACGGCTGTTGCGGATGCTCTGGCTGAGGCGGGTCTCATAGATGACAGGCGGTACGCAGAACTCTTTGCAGAGTCGAAGCTTGAAGCCGGAAGAGGAATCCGCTGGATACAGACGAGGCTCAGGCAGAAGGGCATACCTTCAGATATACTGGAAGAGGTGCTGGAAGAGCTTCGTGAATCAGCAAATGAAGAAGAAATGTGCTTGAAAACGGCTCTTTCCATGGCGGGACTTCAGCAGGATTACTATGTGGAGGTCGATGGTGAACTGGCAGCGTACGATGATTCCTGCGGACAGCTGAATTATTTTTCTGCCCACATACCTGAGGATGAAACGGACCGCAGGATTATTTACAGGGAGAAGGAAAAAGCCAGATCCAGACTTGCCAGAAAGCTCGTTTTCAGGGGGTATTCACCCGGGGCGGCATTCTCTGCAGTAAATAAGATAGATGCTCTGTAAAAGTTAAATCAGTTGCTTTTGGAGGGGCTTTTATGTATTGAAAATGTAACATTTCAACCTTCAATTACGCTTTTTATAGGGATAAAGTGTGATATAATCAGATACAAGGAGTTTTTTTACACTATGAGGATTATTTCCGGAGAACTGAGAGGACGAAGGCTGACAACGCCTAAGGATGACCGTGTCAGACCGACGACTGATAAAGTCAAGGAAGCGATATTTAACATCATTCAGCAGTATATAGATGACAGCGTCGTGATAGATATGTTTGCAGGTACAGGCAATCTCGGGCTTGAGGCTATAAGCCGGGGAGCCAGGAAAGCGTATTTTGTGGACAAAGACAGAAGGAGCATTGCTCTGGTTAGGGACAATGTGAATTACTGCAAAGTCGGCGAAAGAGCAGTGATTCTCTGCTACGACTATGCCGCTGCAGTTTCCAGGATTCACGAGAAGGCAGATATCATCTTCCTGGATCCGCCGTACGGTGATGGTCTTTATGAAGACTGCATAGAGAAGATCGTTGAGAATGATCTTCTTGCACCGGGAGGTATTATCGTTGCGGAGCACAGTGCGATGGAAATGCTGCCGGAGGAACTTTCCGGTTTGCCGATGATAAAATGCAGAAAATACGGAAAGATATGTGTTTCGATCTACGAAAACAGCGAAGCGTAATTTCTGGATGATCCAAACTGGAGGTTTTTTCAAAATGAGAAAGTTTTTTTATCCCGGTTCATTTGATCCGCTCACACTGGGTCATCTGAATATAATAGAAAGAGCATCCAAGCTCTGCGATCAGCTTATTGTCGGGATAGTTACGAATTCAAATAAAAGACCGTTGATGTCGGTGGAAGAAAGACATATGCTCATCGAAGAGGCAATCAGATGCAAGAAGATCGAGAATGCTGTCGTGGATGATTTTTCCGGTCTTCTGGCTGAATATACGAGTACAAATGATATCACATGTATAGTGAGGGGACTTCGTGATGTTCCGGATTTTATAACGGAAGTGCCGAGAGCCCATATGAACAGAAAACTTGATGGAGACTTTGAAACCATCTATCTCATGGCTGATGTTGAGGACACTTTTATAAGTTCCAGTGCGGTTAAAGAGATATTGTATTTTAATGGTGATGTAAGTAGTATTGTTCCGGAGAACGTCTGGAAATACATACAGGAGCATAATCTTGGGGGTAAGCGTTAAATGAAAGTAATAGAATTGATTCAGGAAATTGAAGATATCCTTGAGACTGCCGGTGGATTTCCTCTGACAGGAAAGGTAATGGTGGATCCGGAAGAAATCAGAGATATTCTGAAGGAGATCAAACAGGAATTGCCGGAAGAGATTCAGCAGGCCCAGTGGATCAAGAACGAACGCCAGAGGATCCTGGACGATGCAAAAGTGGAATATGACAGAGTTATCAGCGCGGCAAACGAGAAGGCCGATGAGCTGGTTGAAACTGATGATATTACTCTCAGAGCCAAGAAGCGCGCTGACGAGATCATGAGAGCGACAGAGGCAAATGTCAAGGATCTGAAGCTGGGAACCTTCAATTATATCGATGATGTTCTCGGATCTTTCCAGGGCAAGATGGCGGATCTCAATGAGACTTATGCGCAGCATATTTTCAACGAAATCAATGATATGTTCGCAAAAATTGACGATACTATCAACCAGAACAGAGATGAGATCAGAGGCCTTTCCTACAGGACCGAAGAAGAGGGCTGAT
>JAIKWW010000172.1 GCA_024684465.1 Clostridia bacterium
GGTCTCGGAACTGGTCTGCCCCGTGGACAGTGATTTGCCCGCATCCTCGGACAGGAGCGTCTCGCCGCCACTGTCTATAGCCGTGGTCGACTCCGTAGGTTCAGTGTCCTGATCCAGAATGATCTGCGACTGGGATTCCGCGTCGGGATTGAATCCCTGAACGAGGATCTTCCACTTGGTCGCATCCAGCGTGGACATGGAGAAGAGCAATATGAAGAAGCACATCAGAAGAGTTACCATGTCTGAATAGGTACCCATCCAGGCATCCGTCTTCATTTCAGGCTTTGGTTTTTTTGCCATTTATACTCACCCCCGGATCATTATTCGTCGCCAAGAGCTTCACGTTCTTTCTCAGACAGGAATGATACGAGCTTTTCCCTGATGAACTTAGGGTTCTCGCCGGCCTGAACCGACAGTATACCCTCGATTATCATCTGTTTGCACATCATTTCCTGATCATTGACCGCAGCCAGCTGTGAGGAAATAGGCATGAACAATACGTTTGAAAGGAATGAACCGTAGAATGTTGTGATGAGCGCTACACCCATGTTGGTAGCCAGTGTCTGGGCGCCGCCTTCACTGTCGAAGTCCATGCCCGCGAGCATGTTGATGAGGCCGATGAGTGTGCCCAGCATGCCCATGGCAGGTCCCAGCGCAACGCCTCTGTCGTATACGGCCTTTCCTGCAGAATGTCTCTGATCCAGAGCATCCAGCTCGGCATTGAGTCTCTCTCTGATCTTGTCCGCATCCACCGCGTCCACGATCAGCAGAAGTGCTTCTTTGAAGAAGGCATCCTCCTGATTGTTCGCGTATTCTTCCAGTGCCAGAAGACCACTCTGACGGGCAACCTTCGCGCACTCCACGATCTGGTCCACGATCTCGGCAGGTTTGAAGGTGTTCGCCCCGAAGAGCGCGATCTTCAGATGCTTCGGCATGTTCTTCAGATCTCCCAGCGGAGTACCCGCGATCATGCCGAACAACGTACCACCCAGTACGATGAATACACTCGGTACGTCGATAAAACTGTTAATATCACCTGAACCGAGGATACCGTAAACGATTACGCCGCAGCATCCGACGAATCCGACCAAAATTGGAATATTCAATTCCATCTACCTCCATATAAATCCAAGGGCCACTTCCATGCAACCCCGCTGCTGCCACAGCCGATAGTTCTCTCTTATTCTTTCAACGAATGATCTTCGCCGCCGCATCCTGAAAAGCGAATCCGCGTTCACCGGATTGCCGCCCGGTCTGATCCGTGAACCGGTTCACTCCTCCTGAGGCTGCTGTTCCGCATCAGCCCGGCGCTGCTCACTGGCACGCCTGGTCAGAAGCGAAGAGCCCACAAGCACCTTCTGTTTGAACTCCAGTTCCTTCTCGATTATCTCTTCGACAGTTTCCTTAACAATAAAGAATTCCCTGTTCATAAATACTATCTTGGATTCGGGAATCGAATCTATGATCATGATCTGACTTTCATTGATCACGATCGGGTCTCCATTGAGTCTTGTCAGCTTAATCATCTCGGCTTACGGTCTCCTTCCCGCCCACAAATGGGCCTGACATACACACACAATATAAAGACACCCAAGAGCTCCTTCCGGCAGCGGCCGTCCGCCCGCCGGAGGCGGGCGGCATTCAGACCGCTGTCATAAAAGGAGCTCCGGGATTAAATTCATTAACCTCTCTTGAGGTTTACAAGTTCTTCCAGCATAGAGTCTGTCACGGTGATGATCCTGGCATTCGCCTGATAACCTCTCTGGGTTGTGATCATTTCCGTAAATTCTGTGGACAGATCCACATTGGACATTTCCAGTGTTCCGGCAGCCAGTGTTCCGGTGGATCCGTCGCCCGGGTTGAACGCTTCAACAACACCTGTGTTGGCTTTTGCCAGATAGTAAGAATCGCCCTGATTTTCCAGTGCGCCCGGGTTAGGTACGTTGGCAACGGCGATCTTGCCCAGCGACATGACGGTCTTATCGGAGTTTACGCCCGTTACGGTACCGTCGGAGCCGATGGATATGGATGAAAGTTCCATCGGAGTCGCAACTGCCCAGTACTCTTCACCTGTGATGGTGAGGACCTGAGGTTCCACTTCCTGCTGCTGTCCGCCCTGTGCGTCAGGAGCCTGTTCAGGGAACGCATTGACCATGATGGAATCATTCTCGTTAAAGAGTGTGACAGTCAGCGGCTTTCCGTCCTTTGTTGTATATCCGTTAAGGGTATAGGTACGCGGGATCTGGATCGCAGTGAGCTTGTCATCCAGTGTTACTACGACGCCGGTGGCGATATTCTTGATATAGCCCGTGGACTCGTCGATAGTGTAAGTCTTTGCATCACTGTATTCACCGGAATCCGGAAGAACGTACAGTGAGTCTGCAGTTGACGGATCGAAGTCACCCTTGCTCAGCTTGAATGACAGTGTCTCACCATCCTGGTCTCCCGGATAGGAAACGGTATAGCCTGTAAGTGTTCCGTCGATAGCTCTGATCTCTGAAACTGTTGCGGTCTTTTCCTCAGTTCCCGCCTCTTCATTTGCCGGAATCACGTAGGTATAGGTGGAATAGCCGTTGTCATCAGTTGCAGAAGCAGAGAAAAGGTACTGGGTACCCCTTGCAGACGCGAATCCGTGAACGTACTGGGAGCCTGTATCAACGAAGTTTCCCTGACCGTCGAAGCTGAACGCACCGACTCTTGTCAGATAGAGGCTCGTGAGGCCCAGAGTGTCATTTGCGCCGCTCTCTGCGGATGTGGTCGTATAACCTGCCGCATTATAACTACCTACCAGGAAGTATCCGTTTCCGGAGATCATCGCATCTGTAGGGTTGTCAGTGATCGCTGCACCACCTGTTGTAACGATCGTATCAATACCTGCCATCTTTACACCGAAGCCGACCTGTGAAGGGTTTACACCGCCCTTTACATTGGTTGCTTCACTTGCAGTTCTGGTTGTGGAATAATATGTATCTGCGAAAGTCGATCTCTCTTTCTTATAGCCGTATGTGTTGACGTTGGCGATATTATTACCGATAACGTCAAGCTTTGACTGATGAGTTTTAAGTCCGGCAACCGCCGCATACATCGATTTAACCATATATATTAAGATCCTTTCTTAAAAAACGTGCCGCCCGCAGCTGCAATTCACGCCGCTGCCGAGGCTTCCGTCATACGATCCGGCCTATACAATGACGGCACTGTCTATGTTTGTGAATATATTTTCCTTCATCTCATCGCCGGATACCGCAGTGATGATCACGTTGTTAGGGATGTTTACAATGAACGCCCCTGAGCTGTCTATCACTACACAGTCCCTCGAACCCTTGGCTCTCGCCTTTTCCACAGCGCCCTTGAGGTCATCCATCAGAGGTCCTGTAATGTCGATGCCCCGCTGTGTAACACGCTCAAGTGCGTGCTTTGAGAAATGAAGTTCCGTATCCCTGCCGGTGCCGTTCAGCTGATTCCTGCGCAGCTGCTCCTCCAACATTGTTTGGAAATTTGATCCCGAAGTCAGCCCATTGCCCTTGGAAGCCACTTCGAAAACGGTCTCTGTCCCCGGCTTTTCCGATTTGATATTTGGAAAATTATTATTGATTAATTGAAAGTCCGACATCCTGTCCTCCTGTTGCTATACAGCTTCCGTGCTGTGCTCCCCCGGCACCGTACCAGGTGCTCCCGGAACCGGTGGAGCAGCCTCTTTTCGTGCTCCCGGATCCCGTCAGTTTCCGGAGTTTCCTTCAACAGTTGTATTTTCCTGAACCTCTCCGGTTCCGGTATTTTCGGCATTTCCGCTCTGATCTCCAGTTTCAGCCGCCTCTCCCTTTGCTCCGATCAGTGTGATCTCGCTCAGGTTGAAAGGCTGACCGTTGATATAGACCAGAGGCTCATTTTCGTACAACGATACTCCCGTTATCTTTCCGGTTTCTGTTATCGAATCTGTAAGCGTGGTGTACTTCGCCGTCGCTTCCATGCCTATGAGGCTTGTGGCATATTCCGCCTTCTGTGCCTGGATTATCTCCTCGGCAGCAGTTACCAGTGAATACTGAGCCATCTGTTCAGTCATCTTTGTGGTATCTGTGTTGCTGTACATATCCTGATTCTGCAGCTCAGCTACCATGAGATGAATGTAATCACTGAAGTTCAGTGAAGACTGGGAAGCAGTATTTGTCTTCCCCTGCATTCTTGCCACAGCTGCCGCAAGTGCGGTATTTACTCCGCCGGTTGCATTAATGTCTGCCATTTACAGTACCTCCTCTGCCGCCTCATCACCTACGAGGCCAAGTCTGAGCTGCTGTATGAAAGACGTGGTGTCATGTTCCGAATTGTGCTGATCCCTTCCGTCCTGCTGACGGCCCTGTCTCTGCTCTTCGTTTCCATGGTCCAGAATATCCTGCTCGTCCCTGTGTTGAATCAACACTTCAGTTTCCTGTCCGGTGTTTGACTCAATGATCTGTCTGATCGCGTTTTCATTCCCAAGGAGAGCTCTCTGTGTCGCCTGTTCTGTAGCGCTCATCATCACCTGTGCCTTGCCGTCTGCGAATACGATCTTGATATCTATCCTTCCCAGATTCTCCGGCGTAATGGTGATCGAAAATTCCTGTACGTTCTCTGACATCTTCGCGGTGATCGTATCCGCTACCTGTGTCACTATCTGCTGCTGGAGCTGTGCCCCTTCAGATACCTGAATCGTCACAAGATTGTTCACATTGTTTACATTCGGTGTCGTCACATGCTGCGGAACGTTTTCCGGTGTGAGTTCCACTTCAGCCTCAGGCCCATCTGTCGTACGGGCAACTGTCTCAACCGTTTCGGTGCGGCTGCCTGTCTGTGCCTGAGCCTGCGCTCCATCCTGACTGTTATTCCTTGCAGCCGTGTTCTGAGTTACCGTCGACGTCTGCGTCTGAGCGTCCGAGCGAACCTCTGTGTGCACTGTCTCATTGTTGTTTACAGCTTTGTCCGCCGCTGCTGTCTGCTGCATACCTGCTTCGAAGCTCTGCTGCGTCCCGGCCTGTGCCTGAACCTGTACAGTATCCTGCGGCGCTGCCGTCCTGTCAGTCGTCACATCTGCGGTCTGTACCACCTCTGCCACTGTTTCCACAACCTGCTCAACCGGTGCTTCAGTAACCTGAACCGTAACTTCTTCCACTGCCACAGTCTGTGTCTGGCCGCTTGCCATCGCCATCATCGCGATGAGTTCAGATCCTGTGGAAACTGCTGCCGTTTCCTCCGCTGCCTTCTCTGCTGCAGCATCATTTTTACCGTCAGTCTTGTCTGACTTCTTTGCATCCTTCACCTTGTCAGACTTGTCCGGCCCCTTGCCGTCCTTAGCCTGCGCCTTGTTGTCGCTGTCAGTCTTCTTTGACTGATCGTCCTTCGAGCTGTTCTTCTCAGTGACCTTCTGGCTGCCGTCCGAAGACGCCTTTACGGTGCTGCTGAGGATATCCACGAAGCTCGCGGCTCCTTCCTTCTGAGAAGTGGATCCGGTTCCGGATGAAACCTGCGCGGAAGCATTCAGTATGTCTGCCGCCTGCGTCTGCAAATTCTGCATTGTTACCACTTGACCACCTCCTGGTGTCATACTTTGGAAATGATTTAATGGAACATCTTATTGGTAATAAACTCTTCGATAAAGTTCTCCTCGCTCTTCTTTTCAGCCGCATTGAACTCATCCAGCCTCCGGTCATGCAGAGTTTCGATGGATTTGGACTCCACCTTGGCGTCCACCATCTTCTTCTCACACGCCCGGGCCTTCCGTTCGAGCTGACCCAGACGGATTTCCTCGTCTTCGATCTTTTCCTGATACAACAGCAGATACCGCTGATGTTCGTTGAGCTCCCTGATCTTTAGTCCCTGAGCCTTTTTCTCATTAAGATGTTGCCTTTTGTCAGCGTACTCCAGTCTCATCTTCTCGATCAGTGCCTTCTGGGCAGCGACGGCATTCTTCGCCTCCGCATACTCGGATTTGGCCTGATCCAGCTGCTGATCCTTGTATTTCTGCACGCTTTCGAGGCTGAACCTAAATTTTGCCATTAGCTTTCACTCCTCCATGACTATAATATCGGCAGAAGGTGAAAAAAAATTACCGAAATGAAACCTTAAAATCACTTCTCCAGTATTTTTTTCATCGCCCCCAGGGTTTCCTCGTACGAGAAGGATTCTCCCACATTCTGTGTCAGGAATGCATCAACCTGTGCCATCTTGTCCAACGCCCTGTCGAGTCTGGGATTTGACCCCTTTTTATACGCGCCGATGTTTACCATGTCGGCATTTTCTTCATATATTGCCATGATATCTCTGAACTCGGAAGCCAGTTCCTTGTGCTCGTTCGAAACCAGCGAATTCATCAGTCGGGAAATACTCTGACTCACGTCGATCGCAGGATAATGATTCCTGTGAGCCAGCTTTCTCGAGAGGACCATATGCCCGTCCACGATACCACGGACCGTATCGGATATAGGCTCATTGGTATCGTCGCCCTCCACCAGCACCGTGTAGATCCCGGTTATGGATCCATTGTCAAAATTCCCGCTCCGCTCCAGCAGTTTCGGAAGTTCAGCATAAATGGAAGGCGTATAGCCTCTGGCTATAGGCGGCTCCCCGATAGCCAAACCCATTTCCCTCTGAGCCATGGCAAAACGCGTGAGGGAATCCATCATCAGCAGCACATCCTTGCCCTGGTTCTTAAAGTACTCCGCGATCGTGGTGGCCACCATAGGGCATTTCATCCGCTGCATGGAGGACTGGTCCGATGTGGCAACAACAACCACCGACCTGCGCATCCCCTCGGGACCCAGTTCCTTCTGGATAAATTCCTTTACCTCTCGGCCTCGTTCTCCCACCAGTGCGATGACATTCACATCCGCCAGGCCGTACTTTGCGATCATGCCCATGAGTGTACTCTTTCCCACGCCGGAACCCGCAAAGATACCCATACGCTGCCCCTTTCCGATGGTCAGCAGACCGTCGATGGCCTTGATGCCGAATGTAAGCCTCTCCTTGATAGGCGGTCTGGAAAGCGGATTTATATATGTGGCTCCCACCGGATAAGTCTGACTCTTTCCGAAAGGCCCCAGGTCATCAATGGGATTGCACAGCGCATCAACGACCCTTCCCATGAGAAAATCTCCCACAGGCACCTCCAGAGTCTTTCCCGTACTTCTGACAAAGTCCCCGGGCGCAACGCCCCCAAGATCGTTGTAAGGCATGAGGATCGTGGCCTCGTCCTTGAAGCCGACCACTTCTACCGCAACCCCCTCAGTACCGGCTTTGGTGAGAACCCTGGCGATATCCCCTACTCTGGCCTTGAGACCGGAAGCCTCTATGGACATCCCTATAACGTTTTCTATCTTGCCAATGGTGCTGACGGTTTCGGCATTTCTGATTGCCTTTGCCACATTGCTGAAATACATCTGTCCACCTCCGGTAGTAATGCAGTAATGTTCCCTTCAGGGAAAATTAGCCATAAAACAGCATCGCGGCCGCTCCGATAAAGGCCGCAACGACGACAAACGGTGCTGGTCGCCAGCACCGTGTTCTTACCATTTTCAAAATGTTCGGCGAAGCTTCGCCGGGACGGCAGCTGCTCTCTACTCCGTATCATCCATGATCTGCCGGATGTTCTTCATCTGGGTATTCACCCCCGCATCTATGACCTGATTCGGATATTCCACCAACAGGTCACCCGGCTCGCCGTTTTCCATAACTTCTATCTTGATATTGTCAGAAACCTGTCTCAGCGCATCCAGAATATCAGAGTCCTCGTGAACCATGATATTTGCGTCGTACTCGGAAATGTAGATCTTTGCCCACTCCTTGTTTCTGCCGTTTTCAACCGCATTGAGGATCATCCTGCGGATGATCTCACCGCTGGATTTCAGACTGACATTTATGACCTTCTCAGCAATGGTGATGACCAGATCCTTCATCTCCTCGTTATACATTCTGATGTAGTCTGTCTTCTGCCTGTCCAGCTCGGCGATGGCCCTGCTTATCTCCTCCAGCAGGGAATGATTCTTCTCGTCCAGCTCCTTGGTGGCTGTCTCCAGAGCCTGGGCATAGCCCTCCTGATGTCCTCTCTCCAGACCCTCGTTGTATCCGGTTTCCTGAGCCTCACTGGCCGCAGCTGCAGCCTCCACGAAAGCATCTTTCTTTACGCGTTCCGCAGTCTCCATGGCCTCCTTGATTATGGATGCAGCCTGGGCTTCAGCTTCCTCCAGGATTTTCTTTGCCTTGCCCTCGGTATCGGCCAGTTCTCTGGAACGGTTTTCCAGTTCCCGTTCCAGCACTTCAGGATCTATGCTGTCTCCGTATTCCTCAGGCATGTCGTCGCCGGAAAAGTCATCCTCCGGGATGTCCTGAGCAGCGGAAAGCTCGTCCTCCACAGTACCGTCGGCCGCCAGAGAGAACTCTCCCCTGTCCATGGACTCACCAACACCTGCGATATCTTTAAACGCCGCCGTGAAGTCGGTAAAACTGTAATCTTTAATTGTCGTTGTACCGGCACCACTCTGGCTCATGATATGTACTCATCTCCTCCGCCCTTGGAAATAACGATCTCGCCTTCTTCTTCAAGACGTCTGATAATACCTACGATGCGCTGCTGAGCTTCTTCCGCGTCACGCACCTTGACATTGTAAGTGATCTCCAGGTCGGACTTAACCGACTCTGCCATACGGGATGACATATTTGCAAAGATGACATCCGCAACATCCTGGTTCGCAGCCTTGAGTGCGTATACAAGGTCGTGCTGATCCACATCCCTCAGGAATGTCTGGATAGCCATGCTGTCCAGCAGCGTGATGTCCTCGAATACGAACATCTTGTTCTTGATCTCCGTCGCCAGTTCAGGATCCTTTTTCGACAGCTGGTCAAAGATGAGCTTTTCGCTGCTTCTGTCGATATTGTTCATGATCTCGGCGATGTAATCTACGCCGCCTGCCTGCGCGAAGTCCATAGACATGACAGACGCGAACTTTCTCTCCATGATGCTCTCCACCAGTTCCACAGTCTCCGGTGAAGTGGAGTCCATCTTGGCGATGCATTCTACCACTCTCACCTGCTTGTCCGGAGGCAGTGATGATATCAGCTCCGCAGCCTGATCCGACCTGGCATAGGACAGGATCATGGCGATAGTCTGAGGCCTCTCGTACTGGATTATGGCATACAGATTCTTCGTGTTGGTCTTTCTTATGAACTCGAACGGACGAACCTTGAGGCTTCCCGTGACTCTCTCCAGCAGCATCGACGCAGTCTGCAGACCAAAGGCCTTCTCGAGAACGTTTCTCGCGTAGTCGATGCCTCCGTCCGTCACAACCTTCTGCGTCAGACACATTTTGTAGTAATCATCCAGTGCCGCCTCGGTCTGGTTTGAATCGACGCTTTGGAGTCTGGCTACTTCGATGGTCAGAAGCTCGAGCTCATCTTCATTTAAAAATTTGTAGATTTTGGAAGCATGGTCGGCACCCAGCGCAATGATAACAGTCGCCGCCTTCTGTGCCAGTGTCAGCTCACTTTCGGGAGCTGCCGACCCTTCTTCTTTGACTTCCATAGCTTCAGCTTCGTCAGCCATAACTTTACTCCTTAATTCTCCTCATTCTTCAGCCAGTTCTTGATCAGGCTGGCAGCGATCTCAGGGTTCTGTTCCGCGAATTCACGGATCTGCTCCTTAAGCAGCTGCTCCCTGGTTTCTGCCATTTCTCCCAGATCAAATTCAAGGCTCTCACCCTCAGGTATATCCGGCGAACCCGTAAGCGTAGCTTCGTCTTCCTCCGGCTCCAGAAGGGCGATCTGTTCCTTCTCCCTTTTCTTCTTTCTTCTGGCCATAATAATTCCTATTATCAATAACAACAACAGCAATACAGCGCCTGCCGCTATAAGGATGAGCAGCGGTCCAAGTGCCAGTATCCGGTCGAGAGTACTCTGAACGATAGTCTCTTCCTCAGCGGACGCAAATCTGGTATCCATGATGGAAACCTTTGCAGCAGAATCCGCAGCGGATATTCCGGCAGTGGTGGCAACCAGAGAACGGACCTCATCGATCTCATTCTGGGTCAGATTGCCGCTGTCGATGACCACTGACACATTGGTGTCACTGATGTCTCCGTCATTGCTCTCAACCTGCTCGGTGAGCTGGCTCACCAGATATGAAAATGCACGTTTATCACTGTAGTAGTTCCCGTCACCGTTATCAGCAGTATACGGATATGTCGGCACCTCCGAGTTGCTCTCCGTGCCCACGACTCCTCTTGCAGCCGCGCCGGTTCCGATATTTTCCCATTCCAGCGTCTCGTTATTCTTTACGCCTGAATTGCTTCCCTCTTCAGAAGGATAATATGTTATCGCCTCGCGGATCGTCTTGTCCACGTCCACGGTGCAGTTTACCGCTACCCGGACCCTGTCGTCCCCGTATACCGGTTCCAGCAGGTTCAGTACCTTTGCCTTTATAGCCTGCTCCGCATTCTTCTCCAGCTGAGCCTTGAGTTCTGTGAGGGTGGAAGCGGCGCCTGCCTCTTCGTTCTCCTCATCCTTGCCCTTGACCTCTACGCCGTTTCCGTCAATGACAGTCACGTTGGCAGACTGCATCCCCGGCACACTGGAAGCGACCAGCTGCTTGATGCCGCTGACCTGTTCCGCCGTCGGCGAGCCGCCGTCCTTCATTATTACAGTGACCGAAGCCGTGGTGACATCCTCGGATGCCGCCGATGGCTGAAGGACATAATCGCTGCCCTGGGACTGGGCTATCGTCACCGTGGAGTCCCGAACCCCGTCAAAGTACTTGATGGTGGAAGCGAGCCTGTCCTGCAGTTCATATATTTTATACGTCTCCTTTTCAAATTCGGTAGACGTCATGCTGACATTTTCAGTAAAGACATCGTAGGACATACCGCTCTTCGGATAGCCCTGAACAGCCAGCTGAGCCCTCACGGAATCCGCCTGTCCCTCCGGGACATCGATCTCGCCGTCATCCGTACTCTTGGTCTCGACCCCCAGGCTCTGGATCTGCCCCAGGATCTCCACCTGTTCCTCCTCGCTGAGTCCTGTGTAGAGAACTTCATAGCCCACATTGCTGCCCATCCTGACAACCATGAAGATGGTGAAACCCAATATCAGCAGGATCACCAGCAGCAGGATCTTATTCCTCTTTCCCAGTCTTTCGTTTAATGCCTTGAGCTGTTCGATTAACTTGTCCAGTCTCTCACGCATCAGTTACAACCTTTCATTCTCCGATTCCATAATCCCGTAAATCATACACCTACCATAATGTATTTACAAAAGCCACGTCATACAGTAATCTGCATGAGCGTGTTGTAGGAATCAAGCGCCCTGTTTCTCATCTGCACCATCATATTCACAGCGAGCTGGGATTTCATATTGTCAATGCTCAGATTGTGGAGATCGTCCACGCTTCCGGTGGCCAGCTTCTCCGTATCGTTGATCACCGCGTTGTCAGTCTGCTCCACGTTCCGGATGGCATTGGCGAGAATGTCGCTGAACATGCCTGTGCTGCTGACTTTTTCCTTCGCTGACTCAGACCTTATGCGGCTGAGCTCCGACGCGGAATTCGCCATGGTCATCATCTTTATAGGTTCTATAACTGCCATAACTTAAAACCCCTCGCGACGTTAAAACCGTCAATCCTCAAAAAAACTGCCGGAATGAAAAGTCCGCATCCGCGGACATTTTCAAAAAATTCTCATATTAGTGGTATCAATGGATATTGCCTCCGGCAGATAGCAGCCGGAAACACCTCCCGGACTACTGGCCGATCTCCAGAGCGTTCTGCGCCATCATCCTGATGGAATTCAGCGCAGTTATATTCGCCTGATATGCTCTGGTTGCAGCCATGGCATCCGTTGTCTCCTTGATCAGGTCCACATTTGGGTACTCCACATAGCCCATCTCGTTGGCATCCGGATTTTCCGGATCGTAGACCAGCTTGTACTCGGATCTGTCGTCGATGATCTCATCCACTTCCACACCTGCACCCTCATTGTTGCCGGTGCCTATCACCAGACCTCCAACGCGGGCCATCCTTGCTTCCAGAACGCTGGAAAACCTGGTATTGGCACCACGTTCCCTGAAAACGGTGAGCTTTCTCGTGTAGGGGCCGCCCGCCTCAGTCCGGGTAGTGTCTATATTTGCTATATTCTCTGCGATGATGTTCATCCGGGTCTTCTCAGCCGTGAGGCCGGAGCCGGCAATGCTGAAGCTGTCTAAAAAAGCCATAATATCATCTCCTGTATTTCATAACCGTAATGCGCGTTTTCTCTGATATGTGCACACTTCCGCTATTTTTAACTACACCTAGTTAAAGTGTACAGTTCATTTCCGGGATAATCAAGTGTTTTTGGAGTGTCTGCTTTCTCAAAAGCGCTGAAATTTAAGGATTTTTGCCCTCTTCAGCCGTTTATTAAATTTAATTTACAAGGAGCTTTCATCCCGGGGATTTCTCCCATTAATATAATAACTTTTTGGTTGCAAATTTTTTTATAAATGAGAAAGCAACGCAGTCAATTATAACTGCGTTGCCATGTAAATTCAAATCTTGTTTTAGCAGACCGGGCTTTCAGATCGCCGATTATTTCGATTCACGCTCTTTTTTCTCGGCTTTTTCGATGAGCTTGTCAATAACCTCGACAAGATGCACGATATCAGGCTTGGCAAGCTGTTCGTCCGCACCGAGAGCCTTGCCCTTTCGTTCCATTTCCTCGTTGATCAGCGAGGAGAAGATTACCAGAGGTACATCCTTCAGGTAAGGATCTTCCTTCACGAGCTTTGTGAGACGGTGACCGTCCATTCTCGGCATTTCCAGGTCTGTGATGATGCAGGCAACCTGGTCGAAGAGTCTCTCGCTCTTGTCCAGATTCTTCAGCACATCCCATGCTTCCTGACCGTCGCTGCAATGATTGATATTTGTGTATCCCGCCTTGCTGAGAGATTCCTTGATCATCTTGGCCAGCAGGATCGAGTCTTCCGCAACCAGAATCGGTTTTGTGCTCGGAGCTCTGTCTCCCAGTTCATCGATCTTATCAACCTGAATAGATGTGTTCGGAGCGATATCTGCAACGATCTTTTCGAAGTCCAGTACTGTGATCAGTCTGTCTTCGCACTGTGCGATACCGGTAGCAACACCGTCAGCACCGCCGTAGATCGTCTTGTCCGGCTTCTGGATCGCAGTCCAGGAGATACGGTCGATGCCCATTACCTCGTGAACTCTGAACGCGATGCTCAACTGGTTGAAGTTCGTCACGATAAAGAGGTTTCTCACACCCTCAGGTGAGCTCGGAAGTCCGAGGTACTCAGGCAGGTTAACGAGTGTTATGACCTGATCTCTCGGCTTGATTACGCCCTCAATTGCAGGATGCGATTTCGGCATTACCTTGATCGGGCAGGGCATTATTATCTCCCTTACCTTCGCAACGTTGATTCCGAAAAGGTTATTTGCAACCTTGAACTCCATAATTTCTATTTCATTCGTACCCGATTCGAGCAGAATTTCCTGTTTTCCCTTATTCTTCGCCAACTGAGATCACTCCTTATCTGTGTGCCTGGTCTGCCAGTTTCTCGAGCCTGGCCGAAATCACACGGTCAAGTTCTTTTGCTTTTTCAAGTTCTTCATATAATTTTTCGGCTAATAAAAATATTTCTTTAGTGTTTTCTGAAGGTTTTTCTGATATTTCGTAGCCATTTATATAATCCAGTACATCTTGACCCTCTTCACCCAGGGGTTTCAGAAGGTTTTCAATCTTACTGTTAATATCCCTCGCCATATCGATCTGCTTGCCCCGCATGTCGAGAACGAGTCCCACATTCGTTTCATCACCTTCCTCAAAAGCCTTGAGGAAGTCCTTTGTCAGATCGTAAATCTGATTCACTGCCCGGTATTTTCCGCGAAGCAGCTTCATTAATTCATCTGCAGTTTCTCTATCCATAATTACTCCGGTCCCGGCTTTTTCGCTAGCCACGTCCGTTTGCCTGAACCTGCATGCGAGCTGCCTTGTCTGCCTGGGCAAATGCATCTCTGAGATCCTGGATCATCGGGAGAAGCTCGTCGATCTGTTCCGGCTTGCGGCTCGCAATGATTCTGGAGATAAAGCCCTCGTAGAAATTGTAAAGCCTGCCGAGGTCTTTTGCAATCTGATACTTTCTGTCCAGGATTTTTCTCAGATACCTGATAATTTCCTGGGCGCGGACCAGATCCTCTTCAAACTTGTCCAGCATGCCCTTTTCCAGCTCGATCTTTCCTCTTCTGAGCCTCTTGATAAGTTCATCGTAGAGGAGCAGGAGCATTTCCCCCTGGGTCATGGAATAAACTGCCTGTTTTTTGTAATTATCAAGTTGTTTAGTATAATCCATCTTTTACCCGCTTTTCCTGTTCGTCATTTGAAATAGTTCTTATTTTTCACATTTCCCGGTCCCGCATCCGAAGATGCGGAACCGGTACTGTGTTTTTTCATCTCAGATCTTACAGGTTTCCGAGATATGCACTCTGGGCCTGATACTGTGATATCATTTTTTCCATCTGAGTAAATCTCGAGTAATACCTGTCCTGCTCGTCCTTAAGTCTCGTGTTAAGAGTCTTCAGCTGGCTCTGCGCATCCTGCATCTCAGTGAAGATAGCACTGTTAAACTGTGACAGACTGCTGCTCTTCAGACCTGCTCTGGATGTGATGAGACCAGGCTGTGTGAGCGAAGTGCTCACGTACTTGTCCATCAGCTTGTTCAGCTTTGCCGAAACTCCCGAGCTTTCCCCCGTGAGAAGCTGTGAAACCTTGTCCCCGTCGGACTTGAGCATGTTGGAAAACTTTTCGGAATCGAAACTGATCTTTCCATACTGCGTATAGTCATTGGACGGGGTGATGCCTATCGCTGATGTCTGGCTGAACACCGAGTTGATGTCATTCAGCAGACTTGCAAAGATACTGTCTCCGAAGAGAATGCCTGCCTTTGCCTTGTCGTTGTAGAGATCAGCCTGCTCATCGGAGAGATCCTCCGCCTTGATCATATCAGATGTCAGCGGCTCGTAATCCTTATCCGGTTTGGTAGTGTAGTAGTTGACCACCTTGTCTATCAGGGCGTTATAGTCGTCGGTCATCTCCTTGAAGGCCTTGGTTATCTCCTCGCTGTCGACGGATCTGCTGAATGCCACAGCTCCGCCTGCCTTCGCAGTTACGATATCCGACGCATTGATCTCACTTGCGGTCTTTCCCTGTATGCTCTCCACACTGAAAGTCTTGTTCAGATTCAGCTGAAGGCCGTCCACCTTGAAGCTGTTTGTTGATCTGGTGATCTCCTGTGCCGACGTGCCGTCGAAGGAAACCAGCACCTTCGCATCTGTTCCTGCAGTAAAGGTGCCGCCCTTGTTCTGTTCAGCATCCGCGCTAACTGTGCCGCTGCCGTTGGAAACGTACTCTCCGTTGGACTCGTTAACAGTCAGTGCTCCGTCACCGAAGATCATGTCCGCGAAGGACCCGGACATTTCGATCTGTCCCGCAGCTCCCGTTACCGTGGACTGTACCACAAAGCGGTCCGTCGTGCTCATGTACTTCATGGACACATTTGCACCGGAGTTGTTGATGGTATCCATCACATTCTTCATGGTGACGCCCTTGGCGAATTCAGTGGATTTTCCGTTTACGGAGATGCTGTTCTTCCCGATTTCGAAGTTCTGGCCGTTCACGTTCAGACTGTAAGTCCTGTCTCCATTCTCTCCGAAGTCGAACTTCTGGGCGAAATTGGACTCCTCAAGAGTCTTGGTGGTCAGGAGACGGTTCGCATCTCCCACACTGATGCCGAGGATACCGCTTTCCCCTGTCATACCCGAAGAGGATGAAGCCACTGACAGGATGGACGTCGGTTCACTTACGCTCAGTTTAAAGCCGTATCCTGTTCCGTCTTCACCGTTGTCAAATGTAGTCTTCTCCATGGTGACCTTGTTGCCGTAGAACTTGCTCATCTTCTCATTGAACAGATCCACGAACTTGTCCACCATGGCACTGTCATCTCCCGCCGCCTCGATGGCGTCCACGTCTTCAGCGCTGAACTCGATCTTGGCTTTTATTCCGTCCAGGTCAAGAGTGACATTGGAATTTCTGAGTTCCGTGAAAAACGATACCTGCTTAGTGGTTTCCGAGAAGTCAGGCTGGTTTCCGGTGATGGTAATACCGTTCTTGTAATTGCCCTGATCATCCTTGCCGAATCCAAATGCCTGAAGTACAGCCGGGCTGCTGGATGACTTGATCGTCACGTTGGAAGAGCCGTTCTTGCTGGACAGCACCAGCCTTCCGTCAGACAGACTCGCCGTCACATCGTTGCCCGCATCCGCCTCGGTGATCGCCTTTTGCACTGCTTCCAGCATGGAATCCGAATCCGTGATCTTAGTGGAATCCAGTTTCAGTGAAAAGGAGTTTGAACCGACCTTGATGTCCAGGCTCTTTCCCTCCAGTGCACTTACCGTCGAACCTGTTGTGGACAGATTGAGCTGTCCGGATTCGATGGAGTTCTTTGTGACTGACTCCGACGATGAGAAGGTCGCCGATGATGCCAGACTGCTCACTCCCAGAACCGAGAAGTTTGTGAGGATATCAGCAGAGCCGCTTGCGCTGACGGCACTGGCATTATCCCCGGATGACTCGATCTTTGTGGCATTTGTCAGCAGCTTGGAGATACTTGAACTGCCTGAACTCGACAAATACTTGGACTGGAAATCTGTAAGCGCAGCGCCGACATCCTGGTAAGCTTCCTGCTTCCATTGTAGTTTCATCAGGTTCTGCTGAACCTTGGATATCTTCGACGTGGTCTTGGAACTCATCGCCTCGACGATGGAGTCGATGTCCAGTCCGCTGGCCAGGCCGGAAATACCCAGAGATTTAGAAGAAGACGAGGATGAACTGATGGATGAAGCATAATATCCGTATATACTGCTCATAACCATTCCTCTTTTCTGTACATTTCTGTACTAAAACAATAACTTTAGCTATAGCTATATGGTCGTTATTGCGCGTCGTCCCAACGCTTTTTATGCATAAAAAACCATATACTTATATTTCGGCATATGTTAGAATTAAATAAGGTTTTTTAGCCTTATTATGCATATTATTACCGGGGGGAAATACAATTTTGGCACAGATAATCGCAATCACTAATCAGAAGGGCGGCGTGGGCAAAACCACCACCGCAGCGGCCATCGCCGCGGGGCTGTCCGATCTGGGTCATCGCGTTCTTGCCATAGACATGGACCCTCAGGGAAACCTGGGCTTCAGCCTGGGTGTGGACATAGAAAACGGACGGACTGCCTATGACATACTTAAGAACCGTGAGTACATCGTTCCGGCAATAAGGCACACCCCTTTTGGGGACGTGATCCCTTCAAACATCCTGCTCTCTTCCGCAGAGCTGGAGCTCACCCGTTCGGGACGTGAATATCTTCTGAAAGCCGCCGTTGACAGTATCAAACACATGTATGATTTCATCATCATCGATACTCCGCCGGCACTTAACATCCTCACAGTCAATTCATACGTGGCAGCCGACTCTCTGATAATCCCCATGATACCGGAGATCCTGAGTCTTCTCGGCATCAGCCAGCTCAAGGAGACCATCGATACTGTCCGCAAATATTACAACAATCACCTCCGCGTTCTGGGAGTACTTCTGACGAAGTTCAACAAGCGGCTTAAGCTGACCCGTGAAGTGGAGGAAATGACCACTGAGATCGCTCATCAGCTGGGCACAGTGGTTCTGGAGGATCGGATCCGCACCAGTATAGCAGTTGCTGAGGCTCCTGCCCATGCGGAGAGCATCATGCGCTATGCCCCCAGAGCAAATGCAACAAAGGATTATCAATCACTTATCAGAAAAATCTCCGAAGGAGTGCTCTAAAAAATGGCCAAGAAAAGCAATAAAACTTCCTATGTGCTCAACGTCATAAAAAATGCAGGCGTTCAGGAGGAGGATCCGGATTCCTTCAAGCCCACATGGATGACCCCGGGCGAGTTCCAGAACGAGTTCCCGGACAGAGCTGCAGCACAGCCGCAGCCACAGGGTGACCCCCTCATCCACAGGGATCAGCAGGGCGCGGAGAAGGCTCTCGGAACAGCTGTAAAACAGCAGATGACCGACCAGCCCGAAGTTTCCGAACCTGTTTCCGACCTGAAGAAAATGCTGGGCGGCAAGGACGAACTGGCTGACCCGCTGTCGGACAAGATCAGAGCTTCACTGGAATCGGTGCTTTCTGCTGAGTTTCCGTCCTCCGGACAGCCGGAGAAATACGAAGAAAAAACTGGCATAAACGAAGGAGAAACAGATATGTCATTAGATGAACTGAACAGATACGGAACAGCTTTTTCATTTGATAAACCGGATACGGTCGAAACAGACAGAAATACTGAGTTGAACAACACATCCATGGCAGAAGATGATATGGATGTCACTTCAGCCGGCAACGACTACATCTTCGTGAACGTTGCCGAGGAACTCGTCCGCAGCAAAGTTCCTGCGATCATGAAGGGCGAAAAGATGTGCACATGTAAGAGGTGCATCAATGACGTTGTTGCCCTTACTCTGAATCATATCGCCCCGCGTTATGTAGTTACTAAAAAGGGTAAGCTCTACGCCAGGATAAACGCATGCCTGCCTCAGTATCAGGCAGAACTGCTGGAAGCCATCGGCAACGCCTGCGAGACAGTAAGACTCAACACGAGGCATACTGCGCCGCTGGATGGAGAGCAGCTTTCCGACGAGGAGGCTTAATCTCCCGGAGCAGCGGAGTGCGGCTGATGCGTCGTACCCCGGAATTCAATATCAGAAAACAAAATGCCGGCAGGTCATCGGAGTCATCCGATGATACACTGCCGGCATCTTTTTATTTTCCTGTCCGAATCATTCCTGCAACATTCAACTGCCCCACGGCTCTGCCGCAGTTCCGCCTTACAGCGTCTTTTCCGGATGAGCATAAGAGCGTACCCTGGCCTCTCCGGACTCCCTGTACAATGTCAGAGTTCTCGCATAATCGAGTCCGCAGTCACTTGCAATAAGTCTGATTCCCTGTTCGTTCAGAACTCTCTTTACAGTTTCCGTATTTCTCCTTCCGATGTCACCGATCGAGGAGTTGGCACTCATGTTGAACATCTTCGCTCCGCCAGCGATCTTTGCCACCAGCCTGCTTTTGCTCGCCCCGGCTCTGACCATCTGATTAATGAGTTCAGGCACTCCGGTGGTAGCATACTTGGCCACATTATCCACTCCGGATGACCTTCCCGGTTCGGCAAGCATGATGTGCACCATGCCTGCCACCTTCGTAACAGGGTCATAGAGGCACACACCAATACAGGACCCCAGGGCAAAGGTGACAATTCCCTGTTCCCGTTTTGCTACTTTCATATCGGCTATGCCGACCTTTAATAATAAATCGTCATTCATTTCAGTCCATCCCCACGCCAAGCTGATCTAACATCTTATTAAGAGAATCCATATCGAGCACCATAAAAATGTTGCTTGATACGCTGTTGTCCTCAACCAGGAAGTTCGCTCTGATGAGCACCACGTAATCGTAAGTCTCTGCAACAGATATCAATGGCACTGTAAGGATTGCTCCTGCCATGTTAACTGTGTGAGACGGAACACCGTTATCCACATGAAGCCCTGTCATGTCACCGACAGCGTTCATGTACGAAGCCATGAGAATATTTCCTACCTCGACGATCGCAGACTTGTCCATCTCATCCATTTCCGAAAAATCATCGATAGGTTTCTGCATCAGGGATGAAAGAACCGTCTCAACAAAATCCTTTTCCTGAATGAACAGCATTATGCCGTTCAGATCGCCGGAGAGTTCCTCAAGTACGGCGGATATGATTTCCTCCGGTCCACCCAGCATCTCCATAACATTGTCGTAGTCCATGATGATTACCTCGGGCACGTCGATGTTGATCGGATGACCCAGAAGTTCTGACAATGCTGTGGCCGCATTACCCGAACCGATATTACCGATTTCTCCGAGAACGTCAATCTGCATATCGGTTAGTTTTTTCATATTTCTCATTTCACTTTACTGCCTTTCCTAAATTTCAGGTGCATAAATATAATTTATTTCAATCCCCCCGGGGGATTTATTTATCTGAGATTGTTGATACTCTGCTCGATCTCGTCAGATGTGCTGATCATTCGCAGCTGTGCCTGATACGTACGCTGAGCCAGGATCACATCCGTCATCTCATCCGCCAGGTTGCCGTTGGTCTTTTCCAGATAGCCTTTCAGTACCTGAGCCTTCTCGTTCAGGAACGGATTCCCGTTCTTCGCCACCGGCGAAAACAGATTGTTCCCCACCGTCAGCATCCCCTGATAGTTGTTGAAATCGTACACGCCGATATTGAAATCCTGGTCCGGATTATCGGTATCCACCTGTATCGCTTCACCATTGGCATCCAGCACAAACTCCCCATGCTGAGTCAGCAGATAAAAGGTGTTATTGTCACCGAAATCACCGAGATAGAAATCTCCGTCCCGGGTGTAAAAGATCTCTTTTTTATCAAAATCGTAAACTGCAAAAAATCCGTCGCCCTTTATGGCAAAATCGAACTGTCCCTCAGAGGCAGCTGTCATCCCCTGTCTGAAATCCACGTCCGTCTTGTCTATCCTGGCACTGGAGCCCACAGTCAGGTCTGTTTCCTCGTCCGGTGCAGCGTGGATGTTGCTGTAGAGCATGTCCACGAACTTCGGTTTCTGGCTCTTGAAGCCGTTTGTATTTATATTGGAAATGTTATTTGAAATAACATCAAGGCGCTTCTGCTGCTGCTGAGCGCCAACTGTTGCATTATAAAAAGATATTTCCATGGCGTTCCCCTTCCCTCGATATTATGTGATAATTCATTCCGCCTCCGTCAGTACGCCCTCCGGGCGCAGGAGCCGCTAGCTGTGACGTGCGATCTCCGTGACGGTGGTATTCAGGATTTCATCATACATCCTCAGAATCTGGGTCGTGCTCTGGAATGCTCTCTCTGCCGAGATCATATCCGCCATGGCATCTGTAAGATTGACATTGGAATCCTCCAGAAAGCACTGAACGATCTCCGACGCAGGTGCGTCGGCGCCGGCTATGTTCCCGTCTCCATCCGGATTGGTAAACATGCCCTCCGCATCGGTGCTCTTCAGAAGTGCGTTGGTGTCAGTGAATGTCACCAGACCGATGGTGCCGTACTCTTCTCCGGTGTCTATATTTGTAATGAGGCCTTTGGAATCGCACTTCACCTTGTCAGTGCCCAGTTCGATATGTCCGCCCTGACCGTTCAGAACATATCCCACATTCTGAAGGATAAGCGCACCGTCCTCATCCATGGTGAAAGAACCGTTTCTCGTGTAATAAGTGGTCCCTCCTCCGTCAAATGGTTCGATCTGGAAGAAAGCATCCCCGTAAATGCCAAAATCCAGGGACCTTCCCGTCTCCGTCATGTGCCCCTGTTCAAACACCGTATAGGTCTCATCCACTGTGCGGAGCATGGCAGCCTCTGCCAGATCCGTGTGGTTGATCTTATTCCGGTCACCTGTACGGGTCTGCATGCGGTCGTCAAACGTCTTGGTCATGAGCTCGTCCCGCTTGTATCCCGTAGTTGCCATGTTTCCCAGATTGTTACTTATATTGTTCAAGATCCGGTTCTGCGTGAGCATACCCGATGTGAGGTCATAAAAACCTTTCTGCATAAATTCAGATCCTCCTCTTTCGATTGGCTATCTGTGCAATCATCACTCCAAGAGTTCAAAAGTTTTCATCCCATCCGTGGTATGCTGCGGGCGCACCGCACCCGTCGGAATTCCATTCCTCAACTTTTTATAAAAAAACGGGATTTCCGGACATACCGAAAACCCCATTTTGGCCTGATAATATACCCGATACCTTATTATCGACACTTTTTTTCTACAGATAAGACTCCATTGATAAACGTAATTTTTTTATTGCTGTGGAATGAAGCTGCGAGATCCTCGGTTCACTCACCTCCAGAACCCTTGCTATTTCCTTCATGCTGAGTTCTTTTCTGTAGTACAGTGAGATTATGAGCTGTTCCCGCTTGCTGAGACTCGTGATGGCATTTTTAAGCACATCCTTCATTTCCTTCTTCTGGAGAGCCTCGGACGGAGATTCCTCGGGATCCACGCATCCTGAAACAGGCATGGCATTGAAGCTGTCCTGAAAATCAGTCACCATGGAATCCAGGGAGACCACGTTGTACAGGTTCGTCTCACCGATGGCCTTGTAATATTTGTCCATGGTCATGCCCATATAATCGGCAACTTCCTGATTTGAAGGCATCTTTCCGTTCTGCTCATAGAGTTCCATGGTAGCCTTGTCGATATCCTTCGCCTTCTTGCGGACATTCCTTGGCGTCCAGTCCTGCTTTCTGGCAATATCCACGATGGTTCCCTTGATTCTCAGGGAAGCATACGTCTCCAGCTTGACATTTCTGGACGGGTCGAATTTCTCGATAGCCCCCATGAGCGCAATGATTCCCTCATTTACGATATCGTCAATCTCCGCGAAGCTTATGTATGCGCCCCGCATCTGCATTGCAACTGCTTTCACCAGATAACTGTACCTGATTACCAGTTCCTGTTTCATGGCTCCGTCACCGCTTTCTTTGTATGCGGCGAGGAGAGCCTCATTTGTCATTCCATCGAACTTAGCTGAAGGTAACATAACTTTACATACTCCCGATTCAAAACTCTAAACCTAAAGACATTCACAACACGCCGCGCTTTCAGCACCGACCGGATCCCGGCACCGCTTTGCTCCGTTTACTCACAGCGCAGCTCATCTATAAAACTCAGCTCACCTGTTCCTGGGAGAGCTCTATATTTCCAATAGCCTGTATCTGAACATTGTTGTCGATCTCATTGAACGACAACACGTAGACATTCGGGAAAAACTGCTCGATAAGCCTGTAGAAGTAGACTCTTATCACGTGACTCGTCAGCACTATCGGAGTCTGTGACAGATCCTTGAACTTCTTTATGTTGTCTGAGAGCTGTGTCACTATGCCCTGGATAACCGAAGGGTCCAGAGACAGGTAGATACCCTGATCTCCTCTGGACATGCTGGAGAGGATTGTCTTTTCCAGCTCCGCATCCAGAGTAACAACTCTGAGAGTGCCTGCTTCGCAGAATTTTCTGGTGATCGTCCGCTTGAGAGCCACACGGATATTTTCCGTGATCACATCGATATCCTTTGTGGCTGCCGCAGAATCCACGATCGTCTCGAGTATGGTAATCATATCCTTGATAGGAATTCCCTCACGCAGCAGATTCCGCAGTATCTTCTGGAGACTCGTGTAGGAGATGATATTCGGAACGGCCTCGTTTACAAGATCCTCCGATACCTTCTTCGCATTCTCCACCAGATGGACGACCTCTGTTCTGTCCAAGAGCTCCGCCACGTGCTGCTTCACCGTCTCCGTCAGATGGGTGAGCATTACCGAAAGCGGATCGATTACCGTATATCCGTAGGTCTCCGCCAGATCTCTGTTCTCAGGCAGGATCCACTTGCTCGGGATACCGTATGCCGGCTCCACAGTGTCTATGCCGTCGATGACCTCCAGCGGATCGTTAGGCTGAAGTGCCAGGTAGTAATCTATGAGTATCTCGCCCATTGCCACCTGTTCGCCCTTCACTTTTATCACATACTGATTTGCATTCAAAAGCGAGCTGTCCCTCAATCTTATGGAAGGGACTACAAAACCCATCTCCTGAGCATACTGACGCCTGAAGATGATGATCCTGTTGATGAGATTTCCTCCGCTGTTCTCATCCACCAGAGGGATGAGACTGTATCCGAATTCCAGCTCGATCGGCTCCACTTTGATCAGTGAATATATATTATCAACATTTTTGAAATATTCATTTTCGTCGAAGACTTCTTCTTCAACCGCCTCCGGGCCTCCCGGAGCAGCCGGACCTCCGCCTCCCGGAGCACCGGGAGCTCTTCCGGCAGCAGCCGCTGCCGCCGCCATTGCCGCCTCATCCTCCGCCGCGGGAGTCCTCAGCCTCGTAGCACAGAAGATCAGTATCGAGCCCATGAGAATAGGCTGGAGCTTAGGCGCACCGGGTATGAGGATCATGAGCATGATCACGCCCCCGGCAATGCCGAGCACTCTCGGCTGTGCCGTAAATTCCCTGAGTACGTCTACACTGAGGCTTCCCTCAGATACCGATCTCGTAACGATCATGCCTGTACCGGTGGAGATCAGCAGCGCCGGTATCTGCGACACCAGACCGTCCCCGATGGTTGCGATCGTATATTGCTGCAGCACCTGGTCGAAGGTCATGCCTCCCTGCACGAGACCTATTACAATACCTGCCACGAAGTTGATCGCAGTCATGATGATACTCATGATCGAGTCACCCTTTACGATCTTCGTAGCACCATCCATGGCGCCGTAAAAATTTGCTTCTTTCTGTATCTTTTCTCTTCGTTCTCTGGCCTGCTGTTCGTTGATGATACCGGAGTTCAGATCCGCATCGATAGCCATCTGCTTACCCGGCATAGCATCCAGTGTAAATCTTGCAGATACCTCAGATACTCGTTCCGCACCCTTGGTGATTACGATGAACTGAACCAATACGATGATCAGATATATGATTATTCCCACCACGACGTTTCCCTGAAGGACAAACGTTCCGATGGTGCTTATAACCTGACCGGCATTGCCGCCCTCACTCAGTATCAGTCTGGTGGAAGCGATATTCAGTGAAAGCCTGTACAAGGTGGTTATCAGCAGCATTGACGGGAATATCGAGAACTCCAGCGCCTCGCTGACATACATGGTCATCAGCAGCACGATCATGGATACTGATATATTGATGATGATGCAGGTATCCAGCATTGCCGTTGGAAGAGGTATTACGAGCAGCAGCACGACGATAACAACGAATACCGCCACCACGTTATTTGTGATCAGTTTTCTCAAGTGAACACGCCCCTGTTACAACCTTTGATGAAAGCTCTATCCCGCTGATAAAGCCGATACTGTAAAAATGACAATAAGCTGCGAACCTCATCCGTTTTCGCAGCTTCCTCAAATGGACCTCACACCCTAGCCCGTGATAGCAGTCTGGAGTCTCTGAAACTCCTGGCTGATCTGTCTGATTGCATACTGATACTGAAGCTGCGTCCTTGCGATTTCCAGAAATTCAGAATCCAGATCCACATTATTATTATCTTCCCTTGTCGTCTCAGAGGTATCGCTGATGACCCAGGCGATGCTGTTGTCTATATCGTCTGAAATATCCGATACCACCCTGGATCTGTCCAGCTGATTCTTACTCATGGTAATCTTAGCATGAAGCTGATCCGCAAAGGAAACGAATTTTGCCTTGTAGTTCGGCGTATCCGCATTTGCTATATTTTCAAGTGAATATCTCTGACTGAGCCACAGATCATCCAGCGCAGTCTTCGTGAGCTTCAATGAATTAGAATCAAGCCAACTCATATTTGCCCTCCTTCAATTCAACAAAATCTACGATTCAATTCCCCAAATCCGGCGAATTCACACCGGTTACCGTATATGTAACTATCATAGCATATTCTTACGCAAATTATCACCATTTTTTTTCAGGGGCAACATTTTAAAGAAAATGTAATAATAAGCGCCTCCGGCGAATAAAATAACTCCGGACCGTAGTCCGGAGTTTTACGTTTTTTATCGATAAAAGCCGAAAGAATGCGGTCTTCCCTGTCCCACTGACCGTTGCCAGTCTCGTGAAGAAATACGGGAAGTATCATACGCAACAGCTGCGCCAGCATCCAGCATACCGCCGGTGACGCACCTGCCAGCCACAGATCCGAGGTTCTTCGTGGTGGAAAGGAGTATGTCCTTTGTATCCGCCAGCGTGATCCTGTCTGAGTTGGAATATACCATAGCTGCTGCTGCCGTCACCAGCGGAGCTGCCATGGAAGTGCCGGTCTGGTATCCGTACTTGTCCCTTGAAACCAGTCCGAGGATATCGGTTCCCGGAGCCGCCAGATCCACAGAATACTTGCCGTAGCAGGATGAATTGGACAGGCTTCCGTCAGAAGCTATATTTGCCACCGATATTATATTATCAAGATTGTACGATGCAGGATAACTCGGGTAAAGATCCGTGTTGTTCTGGCCTTTGGTATTGTTACCCGCAGCCACTACGAAAAGCATATCCGAGTTCTTTATAACCTGATAGAGCATCGGATCACTGGTCTGTGTACCCATGCTCAGATTGCAGATCTGAGCTCCGCATCTCTCTGCATAGCGAATGCCCAAAATAACTGAAAGCGTGGAGCCTGAGCCGTCCGAGCCGCCCAGCGCCTTTACCGGCATGAGCCTGATATTCGGATAATCCGCCAGTCCCGCGATGCCGATGCCGTTGTTGGAAGCCGCAACCATAGATCCTGCGCAGTGAGTTCCGTGATCGTCCTCAAAGCCGTAGTACACCACGTTGTTATTGTAGTAGAAGTCCCAGCCGTTGATGTCATCCACATATCCGTTGTTGTCGTCGTCGACGCCGTTTGCAGCGATCTCATTTGGATTTGTCCATATGTGACCCGCAAGCTCCGGACTGTAGATATCCACTCCCGTATCCACGATGGCGATGAGTACGTCGCGCTTTCCACTGTAATTCGCCCAGGCTTCCTCTGCGTTCACATCAATTCCGGCCTGAGATACGGTCTTGCCGCCGGACCCCTTGAAGGTGCCGTCATTGTGGAGTGCCCACTGTGCCGGGTAGTAGGTGTCGTTCACCACTGCATCCGCAGTACTTACATCATCCGGATTCACCGCCGTAGTATCACTGGGAACCGAAACGGAATCGTCTGCCTCATCCATGCCGCCGGTATCCAGCATTCTGTCCATAGATATCAGATCCGCACTGTCACTTTCGTAGCTGAAATTCGGCTGATACATGCAGACTGACTCGTCCGAATCCAGCTCACCGAGGCCCTCTTCAAGAGCCTTTGCTGATTCATAGGTGCGAAGTTCGATGGTTCCGTCATTGTACATGACCAGGACCTGATTGTTTTCGTACTCTGCGCTTTCATACTCAGCCGAAAGTTCCTTCATCTCCCGGGAAGTATCCGCTGCAGCCACTTCTTCAGCAGTGACCGAAGCCGCCCCGGCAGCCGCAAAGTTTCCTGCATCGGTGGTTTCCTCATTTCCGGCGCAGACACCCGGTGTACACCCACCGGCCGTTTCGGAAAAACTGTCACTGCCGGCGACAGTCACTGCAGTCAACGACTGCAGGAGAAATACCGCTGCGACTGCAACTGTGATTTTCCGCGATCTCTTAAACATCTTTCCGTTCCTTTCAAAATAACGATTCATTGAAAAACCCAAACATTTCAAAACAAGTCTTACTCTCAGAATAAAACTATAAATATAATATACATCAAAAAACCTTTATAAAAGCGACAAAAAGATATTTCTGAAATAATTTTTTCTTACGTTTTCGATTTATTCCGTCGGAGTGCTGTTTTCAGCATCTGCAGCTTCTTCTGCAGGCTCTGCCGTCTCCGCTGAAGAAGTTCCGGCAGTCTGAGCGGTATCTTCATCTTCGCCGCTCTCCTTTAACGGGAGGATGACATTCAGAACGATACCTGCCAGCGCGCCTGTAGCAAGACCGGAGAAGCTGATCGTCATAGAACCGATGGTGATAGGAATAGCTCCGGCTTCGCTGTAGTTTACGCCTATGGATACAACCAGGATCATCGCAGCGATCACGACATTTCTCGTCTTTGAAAAATCAACGTGATTATCCACGACATTTCTCACGCCCACTGCGGAGATCATGCCGTAGAGGATCAGCGAAACACCGCCGATGGTTGCAGCAGGCATCGCAGTGATCAGTGCTTCCACCTTCGGTGAGAATGAGAAGAAGATCGCAAAGAGGGCCGCCAGACGGATAACTCTCGGATCGTAGACCTTGGTCAGAGTCAGAACGCCTGTATTTTCGCCGTATGTTGTATTTGCGGGGCCGCCGAACAGAGATGCCAGGATGGTGGCAATGCCGTCACCCACCAGCGTTCTGTGGAGTCCCGGATCCTCCAGGTAGTTTCTTCCCACCGTGGAGGAAATGGCGGAGATATCTCCGATATGTTCTATCATCGTCGCCAGAGCGATCGGCACGATGGTGATCACCGAAGTGATGAGCAGCGATACGTCGGGATCGCTGAATATGGAAAATGCCGTGTTGTCCCAGGCTACAGGAAGGCCCGTCCACGGTGCATCGTGAATTGCCTGAACCTTGTCCGGATCCAGGTTTCCTGTGAGTGCAGCCACGATGAATGAGCCGACTATGCCCATCAGGATCTGCACGATCTTCATCATGCCCCGGCTCCAGATGTTGACAGCGATGATGATCACTATGGCCACCATTGCGATCCAGACGTTGGATGAACAGTTGGCGATCGCCGAGGAGGCAAGATTCATTCCTATCGCTATGACGATCGGACCTGTAACCACAGGAGGGAAGTATCTCATAACCCTGTCTATTCCGTAGACCTTGATGCTGGCCGCAAGAATGAGATAGAGAAGGCCGGAGCAGGCCACGCCGAAGCAGGCGTAAGGCAGGAGCTCCTTTTCTCCGTTCGGAGCGATGGCCCAGTAACCTGCCAGAAAGGCAAATGACGATCCGAGGAAAGCAGGTACCTTGAACTTTGACACCGCATGGAACAGCAGCGTTCCCAGTCCGGCAAACAGCAGAGTGGTGCTGACGTTCAGTCCTGTCATTGCCGGAACCACGACAGTTGCCCCAAACATGGCAAACATGTGCTGAAGTCCCAGCAGGCCCATCTTCGCATTGCCCAGAGTTCTGGCATCGTAGAGGGCCGAATCGTCTTTAACGTAAAATGTTTCCTTTTTCATGCTCATGTGATCAAATCTCTCCTTGACGCCTCAAACTACTTCGTTCCGAAGATTCTGTCTCCCGCGTCGCCGAGACCCGGGCAGATATAGGCATCTTCGTTGAGGCAGCGATCCAGCTGAGCTACGTAAACCTGTACGTCAGGGTGTTCGGCAGCGACCTTTTCCAGACCCTCCGGAGCTGCGATCACGGACATCAGCTTGATATTCTTCACGCCCTTGCTCTTGATTAGGTTCAGAGCATCACATGCGGAGCCGCCTGTAGCCAGCATCGGATCCACGACGATCACGATACGATCCTCGACCTGCTCAGGAAGCTTGCAGTAATATTCGTGTGGTTCATGAGTTTCTTCATCTCTGTACATGCCGATATGACCAACCTTTGCAGTGGGAACCAGAGCCAGCATGCCCGGAACCATACCCAGACCTGCTCTGAGGATAGGTACGATCGCCAGCTTCTTGCCTGCGATCACAGGTGTGAGACATGTTTCGATCGGAGTTTCCACTTCGATCTCATCCAGCGGAAGATCTCTGAGAGCCTCATAGCCCATGAGCATAGCGATCTCTTCAATGATCTTTCTGAATTCGTTTGTTCCCGTAGCCTTGTCCCTCAGTACGGAAATCTTGTGCTTGAGAAGCGGATGGTCCAAAATCGTGATATTATCGTTCATTTATTTCTCCTTTCAATAACAGCGCTCATTTAGTTCGTGAAAGATTTTATTCTATTGTGGTGCTTTCGTCAATGCCAATCGTCTCATACATGCTGACGGCATCCTCTTTTCTCACGTGTTCCGGCACAGCCAGCACCCTGACGCGGATCTCTCCGTTGCCGAACCTCACCAGGATCTCGTCGCCCACTTCCACGTCCGTTCCGGCCTTGGCCACCTTGCCGTTCACGCTTACGCGCTCCTGGTCGCAGGCGTCCTTTGCCAGGGTGCGGCGCTTGATGATCCTCGAGTTTTTTAAAAATTTATCAATTCTCAAAATATCTGTTCCTTCCCTGTCTGCTCCGGCCCTCCGCCGGCAAATCCCCGGGGCCGTCTTTTGTTTCCGTTACATAATATCAAAACAGTGGCATAAAAAAAAGAGCTGCCTTTACGGGCAGCCCTTAAAAAATTCTACTTTTTTATTTATTTACAGCATCCTTAAGAGCCTTGCCTGCCTTGAATACTGGAGCAGTTGCTGCAGGGATCTGGATAGTTTCACCAGGCTTTCTAGGGTTGCGGCCCTGTCTAGCCTTTCTTTCTCTTGTTTCGAAAGTTCCGAATCCGATCAGCTGAACCTTGTCGCCCTTTACGAGAGCTTCCTGTACGCTTGCGAGGAATGCGTTAACAGCCTGTTCAGCATCCTTCTTAGTAGAACCTGTCTTTTCAGCAACACTTGCCACGATATCTGCCTTATTCACGAGATTACCTCCTTAAAAATAATAAACTCTGTGTTTGTATACTTAATTAATATACAAAACTCATAAGCCTTGCAATCACTAAATATTACGAATAGATTGTCACACGTTTCACGTTGTTTGTCAACAGAAAAAATACGTGAGAACGCGATAATTTCAATATTTATATAGTTATTTGCTACTTTTGGTAAACTTTGCCACGATTCTCGTTATCCGTTTACCGCCTCTGACTCTCTCCAGCTCATCCAGAGTGACCGCCTTGAAGAGGAGAATCAGAACTGCGTAGACAGCGCCCCCCGCCAGCACAGCCAGGATCGTGGATACGGCATTTCCCAGCACCAGGTTCACTCCGTGGTACACCAGCCAGACCACACCGGTCATGATCAGCGCAGCCGCTCCCGGACGGATCCAGGTCATGGAAATGTCAAATTCCGCTCCCGTATATTTCCTCGCAGCCCTCATGTTGAGAGTCATCGCGATAATGTAAGCTGCCACGGTGCCGAGAGCCGCGCCTCTGACGTTTATCCACGGAACCCCCGTGAGGAAGTAGGTGAACGCCAGCTTTGCCACGGCGCCCACAGCCAGATTTCCCACCGGTACCATGTGCTTTCCCGCGCCCTGAAGCACCCCTGTAAGGGTCTGAACTCCGGAGAGGAATATTATCCCTATGCCCAGGATTGCCAGGCAGGAAGCGGCATTTACAGCGCTCTCCGGCTGGCTTGGATACAGCATCAGCATGATCGGCTTCGACAGGGCGAAAATCCCCAGCGCGCACGGCAGTCCTATTATCATCGCCACCCTCATGCTGAGTTCCACGTTGTACTTCAGAAACGGCCTGTCCCCGGTCTTCACCGCCGCAGCCACCGCAGGCACCAGGCTCACCGCCAGGCTCTGGGTAAGCACCTGAGGGAAGTTGATCACCGGTGCAGCAAAGCCAGCCAGCTGTCCGTAAAGCGCATTGGCCTCGGCCTTGGAAAAGCCCGTGTCCACCAGCCGGTTCATCACGATGGCAAGATCGATATTGGACATGATCGGCAGGATGGCTGCTCCTATTGTTATAGGAATGGAGATCGACACCAGCGTCCAGAGGATGCGTCCCGCAGATTCGTCCCTGCTGCTCCTGACGGAGACCGACCTGTCATGTCTGATAGCACTCCTGTGCTTCATATAAATGGCCAGGATAACCACAAGGCCCGCGGCTCCGCCGGCTGCAGCCCCGAAGGAAGCCCCTGCAGCGGCATATTCCACCCCGAATCTTACAAAGAAGACGGAGAGAGCCAGTCCGGAGATCACCCTGAACAGCTGCTCCACGATCTGGGACACCGCAGTGGGAGTCATGTTCTGCAGTCCCTGGAAATAGCCTCTGAAGGCCGCCATGGCAGGCACCACCAGCAGAGCCGGTGTTATGGCCTTCATCGCCAGCGCCGCCTTGCCGGCACCGAAGAATCCCACTATCATGTCCGCTCCGAAGAAAAGTACCGAAGCAGACAGCGTTCCCACAGTCATCAGCAGAACGAAGGACAGCCGGAACACGCGGAAGGCCTCCTCGTGAGCCCCTTCCGCAGTGCGTTCGGAAACCATCCTGGCGATCGCAGTGGGTATGCCGGAAGTGGTCAGCGTCAGCAGCAGCACGTAGACAGGATACGCGGTCTGGTAATATCCCATGCCGGTGTCACCTATTATGTTTGCCAGAGGAATCCTGAAGAAGGCTCCCAGCAGTTTTATTATGATACCGGCGACGCCCAGGACCAGCGCCCCCTTAACGAATGTTTTCTTCATATCTCCCCGATCATCATACAATCGCGGGAGTCCCCGACGCAGACGCCTCTCCGGCGGCCGTGAAAACTCCCGCGTTTCAGTTTGTTTTTTCCTTCTGTTTCAAGCTGTTACAGACGAGACTTGATATTCTCGCAGGCAGCTTCCGTCTCAACGATGGCCTTTTCCACATCCACCGTGAGATATTCTCCGTTCCTGTAGACAACTTTACCGTCGCACATGGTCAGGAGCACGTCGCTGCCGGATGCGGAGTAAACCAGATTTGTAGCCACATCGTGCATCGGATGCATGTTAGGCACATCCAGATCCATCACGATCAGGTCAGCCTTGAATCCGGCCTTGAGCAGTCCGCAGTCCGGCCTTCCCTGTGCCAGCGCACCGGCCCTGGTTGCCGCATACAGGGTCTGCTTCGGAGTGATCAGAGTCGGATTTCCGTAGCGTTCCTTGCTGAGCAGAGCGAAGAATTTCATCTCTTCGATAAAGTTCAGACTGTTGTTGCTGCACACGCTGTCAGTGCCGATGGCAACATTGATGCCGTTCTCCAGAAGCTTCGGGATGTTGCACACGCCGCTTGCCAGCTTGAGATTGCTGATCGGGTTGGTTGCAACAGTCACGCCCTTTTCCTTCAGGATCGCTATATCTTCATCAGTCACCCAGACGCAGTGAGCTGCAGTGGTATTGGTTTCAAAAGCCCCCAGATCGTACAGGAGTTTTACAGGAGTTCTGCCGTTGTGGCGCTCCATGCACTCCCTGTGCTCCGACTCGGTCTCTGAAACGTGAACATGCATGTTGAGGCTGTGCTCCCTTGCAAAGTCCGCAACCTCTCTCATGCTGGTCTCGGTGTTGGTATACTCGGAGTGGATGCTGGCATCCACCAGGATCTTTCCGTCATCGGCATTGTGATACAGCTTGTAGAGATTCTCCATCTCCCTGTAGCGCTCACCGCTCTTTATGGAAAAACCGTCCGGCCCGAATTCGGAGATGCTCCTGGAAATATTCTCCTTTGCACCGCTCTCGATGACAGCTCTTGCGATGTCGTCGCAAAAATAGTACATGTCGCTGTTGGACACGATGCCGAATCTGAAGGATTCAGCCATGGACAGCAGCGTCGCCCAGTAGACCGCATCGTAGTAAAGCTTGTCCTCAAAAGGGAACACCTTCGTATTGAGCCAGTCTGAAAGGGACAGGTTCTCAGCATATCCCCTCAGCAGTGTCATAGGGCTGTGAGCATGAGCATTGTAAAAAGCAGACATCAGCAGCTTGCCCTTTCCGTCGTAGCTTTCTCCGTAGTCCTCCTCCGGCTTTTCGGACCCCACATAGTCGATGATGGAACCCTTTACGCCCACGTACATGTGGTCCTGCCGGTCGTAATTTTCATCAAGTATAGTAATATTTTCAAATAACATGATTATTTTTCTCCTTTATGTTCGATATTTTATCATACGAACGCAAAAAACAAAAGTAATAGCCGCATCCTCCGGGATGCGAAAGCCGTATGACAGCGAAATTCGCACTTCAGAGAAAAAGAGCGCAGCCCTGAGGCCACGCTCCCTTTCCGGTTGTAATTTGTGCGTTCCGTATGCATAGCATACGTGGAGTATATGTTTATACCTGCGGGAGTGGATTGGTAGGTGTGATTACCCGCGAGGTATAAAAGCATCTTTTAATGCCGACAAATCGACATTCTGCTGATCCGCCGCTTCCTTGTTGGACTTCATAGCCTCTGCCAGCTCTTCGCGAAGGATCTTGACTTCCCTTGGCGCATCGATGGCAAGCCGAACGCTGTCGCTTCCGACTTCCCTTACCGTTATGCATATATTGTCATTTATGTATAATGACTGTCCTTTTTTTCTGGTCAATATGAGCATCGTGCACTACCTCCGGATCACTTTCCGGCTTCTTTAGCCTGCTCCGCACTCATGATCACCTGACGGAAGGAATATTCTGCAGTTTCCAGAAGAACCTGTCTGCCCTTTCTCGTCTCGACGTTGATTACCAGCGGAGCCCTGAGGTTTACTGTGGTATCCTTAACTTCGCTTCCCACAACTGCAATGGCGTAAAGCCCAACCTGTTCCGGAGCGCTTACGCCCAGGAATTCCACGTCTTCTTCCGGGATATCAGGTTCATAACCTGTCACGAATCTGAACGGGTTGACAGTTATAAAAGCCAGGCTTGGTGTGTTTACCGACTGCAGCGAGAGCAGCGCGTCATTTTCATTGTCAAATCTAATAAGGAGAAATTCCTTCTCATCCTCAAAACCGAAGAGTCCATCCGGAAAAGAGATGACCTCTTCCTTTTCATAATCCATTTCGCCAAAGTATTTGGTCTGTAATTTCATGATTTCTACCTCATCATCGTTACACATGACATCACCGCATCAAACGAAACGGCTTTCCGGGCTTCAGACCAGCATGTCTATATGACCCAGAGACGATCTCGGGAACCGATTAGGTTCTCCAATATAATCTATCGTCACATCCGGCTTCGTCTTAAGGGAAACATCCACATTTCCCGGAACAAATTCATACGGATTCGTTCCTTTTTTTACATCAATGTGAAGCTTGTCAGGATCGAAATGCTGCTCCACCTTTCCCGGAGTGTAGTCGATCTTCAGCTGCACCGAAGGGCTCCATGTCAACTCGTAATCCTGAACCTTTATGACCTCTGATCTGGCCTTGTTGGGAATGAACTGCTTCGCCCCCGGCTGCATCATCTGCCAGCCGAAATCCGCCATTTCCTTCGTGGCCTCCGTGCAGGTTTCCTCGCCCTTTTCTGAGTACTTGTCAATGGTCGTACCGATCCTGAAAGGTCTTTCGGAGTTCAGCACGTCACCCATATTAGTCTCCAGCTTTCCCTTAGTGGTCTTTATAGTGAGGCCCTCGCCCTTTTCTTTGCTTATCTCCAGCTTCGCCTGACTCTGACCGAAGTCGCCGGTTCTCCGGCGGCTCATATTTGTGGTGTTGATATCGATCTGTCCCTGTGTAGTATGGATTTTTATCAGCTGACCGACCATTTCATCACCTCCGGAAACCTGATCTCGCGAGTTCAGTCTTCAGCATTCATCCCGGGCTGCCGCCCTCAGGAGCCTATGACATGTAATCCAGGAATGACTGAGACAGGATCTTGGATCCCACCTGCAGCGCTGCCTTATATGCGTAATTTGCCGCCTGGAAATTTGTTATCGCCGTCGCCTCATCCACATACTCAGTCATATTCTGCTTTGCAGTGAGATTGTATTCCACATCTCCCAGACGGTCGATGGTGGTGTCCATGAAGTTCTCATCTGCGCCCAGCTGTGTGAGCTGGATAGTGATCGAGGTTCTGGTATCATCCAGATTTGCAGCCAGTTTTTCCATATGATCCTGATCGTACGTGGTTTCCGAAAAGCCATCCGCTATATCGCCCAGCAGCTGGATCATGTTTTTGGAATTGCCCTTCGTATCCACCCCGAATCCCAGGAACGAGATGGCATTCAGGCAGGTGTTGAACGCACTGCTGCTGTTGACAGTGCCGTCATCGTTGAATTCCAGTCCGAAACCCAGATTCACGTACTGGACTTCACTGTTGTAATCGTTGAGTCTCTTCATATTGAGTGAATACTCGTCATGGAGACTCTTGAAATTATCCGCGTACTCCTGTGTAACGGTTCCATCCGCCACGATCTCGTTCAGTTTGGTCTGGAGCTGCTCGTCGGACAGATTTTCCACAGAGGCGCCGATGTCCTTCTGAATCTCGGTCAGATAGCTCTTGTACGCTTTCATCTGGTTCTTTGAGAGCCCATCCACAGGCACACCCCTGTAGGTTACAGTTCCGTCGTTCTTCAGTTCAAAAGGAACCTGTCCGGTGCTGGTGCCGCCGAACATGAACTGATCTCCGTAAGATGTGTTCAGAGACTGGATCGCAGACTGCTGCAGCGATCTGATCTGCTGAGCATAGGCCATTCTTGACTCAGGGCTGCTGGTGTCGGTATGACCGCCCAGAACATCAGTGTATGCAGTTCTGGCAATGGAAGACATTTCCATTGCAACAGTCTCTCTGGTCTGCAGCAGAGATTTTATGCTGTTGGCATTTGCAGTGTAATTTGCGTTTCTGGTGAGCTCTCGTCTGTACTGATACGCACGAGTAGCACTTATCGGATCTTCAGAATCGTTCTGGTATTTTCTCTCATTCGTAACCGCGTCGCCGGCGTGGCTCACGTCGCGCATTGTATTTGTGATCGTACTCTTATATCGAGTATTCACCATATTCTGGGTTATTCTGGTAAACATATCAATCCCCCCGTATCAGGTATCATTGATCTCACTGTATCAGTTCCGAGTCCGTATCCTGTTTACAGGCCGACTCTGCCGGTTCCGTTGATGAGTTTATCCAGGCATTCGTCCAGCGTGGTCATTACACGAGAGGAAGCCTGATAAGCTCTCTGGAATCTGTAGATGTCCACCGCCTCTTCATCGATGCTGACGCCTGATACGCTCATGCGGTTATTATCAACCGTCTTCAGCACCGTGTCGTGGCTGGTAAACGTGGTATTCTCCGTCTTCACATCCAGCGCCGACTGGTCGCCGATGGCGGAGAGGAAGTTCTCGTAGCCACCCGTGAACAAGGTGATTCCCGAGGTGGTATTGAAGTCTGTATCCTGTTCAAACAGCTTGATGAACTTCAGTGTATTGGAGTTATCGCCGTCGATGTTGTCTCCCTTGTAGCAGAATGCGGTGCTGTTTACAACCTTCACCTTGCCCTGCTGCCATTCGGAGGAAACTGCGATATTTCCTGCGGTTATTCCCTTCAGCCCGCCTTCGTTGGTGGTCAGAAGAGGATTCTCATCGTAATATGGTTCTGTTTCCAGATCAGCAAGTCCGCCGTTCGGGAGCACATATTCATCCATTTCAACATCGGTCAGAGGAGTAAATATCCTGTTGCCCAGCCTGTCAGTTTCGATCCTGCCCGGCTGTCCCGATGCATCGTCGAAGAACAGATCCGTCGCTACCTGGCCATCATCTCTGTTATAGACATTGGTAACCTTGCCGAGAGTCAGAGCGTTGCCGTCCTTGTCGTAGATCTGGCCCCTGTTCTGCTCGTTCATCTGGGTAGCCATCTGGCTTGCCAGAGTATCCAGCGCACCTGCGTAGTATTTAAATCCGCGGATCGTGCTGCCGCCCGCCTCAAAGTCGCCGCCGCAGTTCAGCATATCCAGAGAGCCCTTGAAAATGCCGTTTGTAACCGCCGTAGGACTGTAATAATTCTTTCCGGTCTCCACATCCCGCCCGTAGACAGGGGTTATGTCCACCGGACTCTTGCCGGATACGAACTCCCTGTAGACCTCAGTCGTGGTATTCGCTTCACTGAGATCCAGGCCGTGTACAGTGGTCAGGTCATCCGGAGACACCTCCTCAAAACCGTAGGCATTTGAGCCTGCGATCTTGCTGACCTTGCCGTACATAGTCTTTCCGCTGGTTGTGGTAACCGTGAATACCTTCTGCACTTTGCCCTCGTCATCGATATATGTGAGCGGATTTCCGTCCAGATCGTCCACCTGTGTTACCTGCAGTTTCTCAGCACCGCTGATCACATCTGTTCCGGAGAGACTGGTATCCGTGGCATCGAAACCCGGGATCTCCGTGAAGAGCGTAGTTCCGCTGTTTGTAGCTTTTATCGTTCCATAGGAATGACTGCCGTCAGCATTATCCCTCGCGTAGATCTTGTTGCCGTCGCTGTCTGTCATCTCCACTCCGTTGGAATTGAGAACCGCACTGTACCTGGAAGCTCCTTCGATCTTCACCGTCACCTTTTCCTTGGCTTCTTCCAGTATATCCTCGTAGGACATGGCCTCGGACTTGGTAAGAGTGGACACTGAAAGCTTCACGTAGTTGTCTCTGAGGGAGTTGGCATCTGAGGAGGAGCTGACGCCGTTTTCGTAGTCCGGCTTCATTCCCGCCGGATTGAATCCCTCGATTTCCTTGAATACCTGAATCGAATCCCCGGAAATCGTACCGTAGTGATACTCGTCATTAGTGTCCTTATAAGTATAGATCTGGTTTCCTTCAGCGTCCTGAACCGCATCGCCTCCGGTGGTATTCAGAGGGAAATAAGTGGTGGATTCCACCGTTTCCACTCCGAACTGAGCGTACTGCTCGCCGTCGATGAGTTCGATCAGTCCACCCGCAGCGTCCTTCATGTAAACGTGGAGCACGTTAGTCGCAATGTCAGGTGACATTCTCTGCTGTTCCAGATTGTATTCGATATCAAAATAAGCCGACAGTTCGTCCAGCATGTTGTTCCGCTGGTCATAGAGTTCCAGCGGATTGCCGCCGGACACCTCGGCGGACTTGATAGTTCCGTTGATGACTGCCAGGTTGTTCAGCAGCTCGTTTGCATCTGCCACTGACCCGTTTATAAACTCATATACCTCTGCGTCATATGCGTCCCTCAGCTGCCTGGAATACTGGTTCAGCAGCTTACTGGTGGACTCCGCAGAGGATCTTACAAGTGCATCATATTCATCGCTTCCCGTGTTGAGTGACAGGTTTTCAAATGCTGTCTGGATTCCAAGGATGGAATCTCTCATTCCCGAAGTGGTCGCTTCGTCGAATATGGATTCAATCGCTCCCATAGCGCCCAGTTCCGCATCGTAATATCCCACTGAAGCATTCTCATTTCTGAACTGAGTGTCCAGTGTCACGTCACGGATCTGTTCCAGAGATCCGATCTTAGTACCCTGGCCCGTTATAGGAGATGTTTTTGATCCGTATTTTTCAGCACTGTTATTTACCGCCACACTCTTCTGCACGACTCTCTGGCGGGTATAACCTGTCGTATTGGTATTTGACACGTTCTGTCCGACAACGTCCAGTGCAGTCTGACTCGCCTTCAGTCCGGACAGTGCTGTCTGAAATCCGTAAAATGTAGATCTTATCATGTGAGATCAACTCCCCTTTATACAGTCTTTGACCTGGTGAACGACCTGTCCTCCACCGTTTCCCCGTTTTTATCATACAGTCTCGCCGGTTCGGAGGTGTTCACCCCGTCTCCGTGTCCCTGCATGAATGCCAGTTTCCTCTCGTTTGCCAGAGTCTTTGACTCCAGCATGGTCTGTATGCTGGCCGTCAGCTTCCTGAAGATATCCGTGCTGCGGACGATACTGTTAAATAAAGGCTGCAGCTCTTTCCTTTGAACCGCAGCCATCTCGTTCAAAATATCTCTGAAGGTCATGCCGGCGAAATTCATTTCTTTCATGAGCTTTTCACGCCGAACATCAAGCCCTCTCATTCTCATCATTCCTGCCTCTTCAGCCCTGAGACAATCCTGCAAAAATTCCAGATCGTCTTCCGAGACAGCGTCAATCTTGTCTTCTTCAAGTTCGATCAGCTCCTCGAGCAGATCGTCGTATTCTTTCATAAGGCTCTTAAATGCATGAAACTTATCCATTTTCCACCTCTCGGGATACGCTCCCTCAATCGTGCTCTTCACACCGGTCCCTGCCGGCCGTCAGTCCTAAAACCCCAGGATCTTTCCTGCGATATCATCTGCATTGATATCGTAATCGCCCAGTGCGATCTGCTGCTTGATGCTGTTGAGATAGCTTTCGCTCTTGCCAGCCTTCACTTCGTTTGAAATGTCGCTGCTGAGTCTGGAAACGAACTCGTCGTCGCTCATGGTGAGGCTGCCGCCGATGGAGACAGAATCCGTTCTCGTGCTGTTTAAAGTATTCTGAAAGCTGTTGCCCGAGAGCTTGTCAGTATTTTCTGTTTTACTACTGAATGAACTCATTCTCTTCTCTGCCAGATAAGCGTTCTGGTAGATCGCGTTCATATCATTAGATACGATACTCATTTTGATTCCTCCTGTTCGAAGACATGATCCGGATCAGTGTCAGTTAAAATTCAATCTGTCTTCTCAATTTTCTTTTCACGATATATATCGTCATCTTCACATTTAACATAAGTTATATTTTCAGGCGAACAATGTTACAATTTTGTATTTTCATGATTTCATCAGCTTTTTGTAATAATTCTGTAATATTTGGCTTTGATGTAACCAAAAATGTAGCCGATTTTTCCAAAACACGCTAAAACCGCGCGGAAAAACCGCGCGGTCAGTTTTTTTGTAACATATTTGTAATAAAAAATATTTTTTGTGAAGATCATCACAGAGTTATCACAAATGTCTTCAGCCTCCGGCGATTATTTCCGTAAATCGGCTATTTTTCAAGGCCTGCAGGCTCTTTCCACTGAGGATCATCCTCGCCGGTTTCATCGTTTTCCTGACTTTCTTCGTCTTCAGAAACTACGGTTACATTTTCCGCACCTTCTTCAGCTTCCTCCGAATTTTGTCCCTCAGGTTCATTTTCTACTGTCACATGTGTGGTTTCAGATTCATCGCTGTCATCTGCAGCTTCTGTAACCTGGTGACTTTCTTCGCCATTTTCAGACCCTTCAACGGCTTGGGAAGCCTCCCCGAAATCCGATTCCTTTTCATCATTTTCCGCTTCTCCGGCAGGATCATCTTCCGGAATTGCTTCTGCTCCGGGTTCTTCCGGCTCGTATCCCTCCATCCAGGGAAGCTCCGCATCAGGCGGCAGGATCTCCACTTTGTCCATCATCTGGATGATGTAGTACTCAGGAACACGCTTTCCGTTCACCGCGAACACCTTAGGCGCATCGCCGGTCTCCAGTGCTTCAGGCAGCTGACTCACAGGAACCAGCGGATCCTTTCCGTCCACTGCCTCTTTGAGATTCAGCACATCCCCCTGGTGAACCTCAGTTTCCAGTGAGACGTTCTTACCGTTCAGGATCGCCTCTCCCGGAGTTGCCACGGAACCTCTCAGCAGCTTGCGCTGGCCGTCGATGTAATACGTTATTCCCTTGGAAGATCTTCCGATCATGGATGTTGCCTTGATGCCTGCCAGCAGCAGGGCATCCAGCACCTTTATCGTACCGGACTGCATCAGCATTATCCGGTTTCCGTTTACTGTTATGGAGAAGAACTCTGCACCCTTGTACTTGGATGCCACATTGCCGATACCTATCGGAGTTACGAACTCCGGCGTCAGCAGATCTTCAGAGCACACATCTATGTAACTCTGCTTCTTCATTCCACCGAGTGCGACTCTTGTAGGCGGCATCTCCAGTTCTGCTGCTACCTTCTGGCACAGTCCCGGGATCTGGCTTCCTCCACCTATGAGGAATACAGCCTGAGGTGCGCCGTCATTGCCGGCGCGAATGCTCTCGGCTATCGCCTGAGCCAGTGATGATATGGTCGGATCGATGGTATCCAGGATCTCCGCTGCTTCAAAGCTGTACTTGATACCCAGGATGTCTTCGAATTCTATCTTTTCCCGTTTTTCGGTGGCGAGTGCTTTTTTGACCTCCTCAGCCGTATTGAAATCCGTCAGATACTGGGACATGATGGCCTCGCTGATCTCATCCCCCGCGATGGTCGCCATGTCATATGCTACTATGCTCCCGTTTTTCGATATGGCAATATCGGATGTTCCCGCGCCTATGTCTGCGATGGCGATGTTCAAGAGACGAACGTCCGGCGGGACTATAACATTAATAGCAGCTATAGGCTCCAGAGTGAGGTTGCTCACCTCAAGACCGCAGCGGGCTGTCACGGAATAAAGGCTCTTTACGACGCTGAAGGGAAGGAATGCCGCAATGATATCCGCACGCATGCTGGAACCTTTCTGTCCCTCCAGATTGCTTATAGGATAGTCGTCCACGTAGTAGCGGAGCACGCTGTATCCCACGCACTGAAACTGGATGTTGTTCTCCCGCTCTCCCTCAAAAGCCTCCTGAGCTTTTCCTATAGCGGAATACTCCAGAGTTCTGATCATCTTTACGGTAATCTCATCTTCCTCCGGAATCTGCTGGGTAAAGGACGCCCTCGCCGTTTTAAGGGCACGACCCGCAGCGGCTACGGCAACCTTCTTCAGCTGTATGCCGTGGCGTTCCTCCAGTATCTGCTTCACTTCGCCGCAGACCTTTGCGACAAGTTCTATATCTTCAACCTGTCCGTCCCTCATGGCGCGGATGGGATGAAATTTCTGCACGTAGTCAAGCACTGTGTACTTGTCTTCAATTACCGTTCCTATCACACCTACCACGGAACGGGTGCCGATATCCAGTGAGAATATCAGCTGATCCTGATTCAGATCCGAGACATTAATATCACTCATTACAAATCACATCCAATTTCTTACTCAAAGCTCTTTACCGACTGCCGGGCATCACATCTTACCCAGCTGTGCCATGATTTCTGCAGGTATCTGCTTCAGCGGCAGCTGTTTGCTGACACCGCCGATGTTAAAAGCAACCATCGGCATGCCGTATACAACGCAGGTATCCTTGTCCTGTCCTATGGTATAGGCGCCTTTTTTCTTCATCTTCAGCATGCCCTGGGCACCGTCTCCTCCCATTCCCGTAAGGATGACTCCGATGACATCCGGGCAGGCCACTTCAGACACCGAATCAAAAAGTACATCTACCGAAGGACGATGTCCGTTCACCTTATCACCCGGCACACAGCGCACGCTGTATCCGCCCGGTTCCTTCACCACCTGCATCTGAAGATCTCCCGGTGCCACGAGAACGTGACCCCGCCGCACCTTGTCTCCGTTGGCAGCTTCGCTCACGGACATCTTGCACAGAGAATTCAGTCTGGCTGCGAACATTTTGGTGAAATTCGGTGGCATGTGCTGAACCAGAACGATTCCCGGTGTATCAGCAGGAAGATCCCTCAGCACTTCCAGCAGAGCCTCGGTGCCGCCTGTGGATGCTCCCATGGCGATCAGCACATTCCGGGTGGACTTTGGAGCAGATGCCATGTTCAGATTCTTTTCTCTTCTGTCATCCCTGATCGGAGAGTTCAGCGCTTCCGTTGCGCTCCGATACTGACCGTGTTCCCTCGGAGCAGCTGTATGCACCGGAGCCTCATAGTTCTGATGTACCGGTGGAGTATGAACAGGTGCTGGAGTTTCCGGAGCATGACCTGCAGAGAAAGAAGTAACCTGAACCGCCCTGTTGGCCGCTTCTATGGCCTTCTTAAGGGATTCGGACTGGGTATACCCCTCATGATTGCGCCTGTTTCCGGCATTTTCCCCCGGGTGTACTCTCTGACGGTCACCGGTGGCTCCCACTGAAGCAAAACCGAATCCGTTTTCTCTGGCCGCTTCCTGTTTAATGGAAGTGTTCCGGAATTTGCCCCTGTGAAGGAGATTCATCGGAGTCTGAGCCAGAGAGACTATCCTTGAGGCGAGACTCAGGAAGAACTTCCCGTTGTCGCTGTTGGACATTTCCTCAGGTTTCAGCATGAAAGCAGCGGCCCCCGCCTGCATGACATCGTATTTGCCTGCCTCAGTGGCGCTGATTACGAGAATTCTCTGGGGATTCTCGTTCATCACTTCCCGGATAAATCCCACAGCCTCTCTTCTCGTGATGCGCATATCACATATCACCACATCCGGCTTGAGGAGCTGAAGCTTTCCCTTTGCGGTAAGATAGCTACCCGAGGATCCTGTTATATTAATGTTTTTATATGATGACAATCCATCCTGCAGAAAACGTCTGTAAGGAGAGGATTCGTCCACCAGAAAGACCTTTATTACACTATCCATGGGTTTCTACTCTTTCCTATGCAGAAAATAGCATTGCATATCACGATTATAACATAATGCAATAATAAAATAATATCCACTGTCCGCAAAGGCGGTTTCAAAATAATAATCCTTAAGGAACAAAATGGTGGCAAAAGACATTTGCCACCATATTTACTTCTGTTATTCAATTACTCCGGCATCTGCAGCAGGTATGTGTCCGGTTATTCCTTCCGGTATGTCGCCGGACTGATATACTTGTACGGAGTGACATCCTTATCCAGAGTTTCTGACTGACCGATCATCAGATACGCACCGTCGTTTGACGCTCCGTAAAAGCGCTTGACCAAAGCTTCCTTTACATCAGCTTCGAAATAGATCATTACATTCCTGCAGAAGATCACGTCGAATTGGCTCTTGAACTTGATCGGATCCATGAGGTTGAATTCTCTGAAGATCACATTCTTCCTCACTTCAGGAGTAACGGTATACACGCCGTTGTTCCTGGTCATGTACTTGTTCTTCCATTCCGCCGGGATATCTTTGGCATCCTCCTCTGTGTAGGAGCCTCTCTTTGCCACCGACATGGCATGATTTGAGATATCCGTAGCCAGCATCTTCAGATTCCAGCTCTTTCTCCTTTCACCGAAATAGTCGAACATGAGCATCGTGAGGGTGTATGGTTCCTGCCCGCTTGAGCAGCCCGCACTCCAGACGGCAAGTGATTTCTTGCTTTCATATTTCTTTTCAAGCTCCGGAAGTACCACGTCCGAGAAGAATTCAAAGTGGGAATTCTCACGCATAAAATACGTATGATTTGTGGTGAGCTTGTTCATTATTACCCTGAGGTCTTCCTTTGTGGCCCTGTCACTGGTTATATACTGAACGTAATCTGAAAAACTCCCGTACTTTCCGTTTGAGACGACTGCGTTGAGTCTGCTCTGGATAAGGTGCTTTTTCTTTGTGAGATTCACGCCGTAGTTTGTGATCATAAAGTTGGCAAGTTTTTCAAAATCGCTATCGCTAACTTGAAGCATTGTATCGCCTTTCCTGTCCTGTCAATTTTATCATCAAAACCGAATCCGGGCTGGACAACGAGTGTCCGGCCCGGCTCGTTTTTAAAAATTCTTCTTCAGAAGATCTTCTATGCTGATGATGAGAAGTACCATGTCGTGAATCCTGATAATACCGTTTACCAGCTCCTGGTGCTTCGAGAGCGGCAGTGCGCTGATGTTCGGTTCAGGAATGTCGATCATCTGTGATACGGAATCCACCAGGATACCCAGCTGTATGTCATCCACCTTCATGATAATGATGCAGGTGTCATCAGTGAACACCGTCTTGGATCTTCCCATGCGAAGTCTGATGTCCAGGATCGGAACCAGCTGACCTCTGAGGTTGATGATTCCGCTGATGAACTCAGGAAGCTTAGGTATCTTCGTAATGGAGTTCGGAATGATGATCTCGCTGACGTAGTCAGCATCTATCGCGTACTGGAGTTCATCCGACTGGAATGCCAGGAACTTCTTTGTGGGGATAGTTACTTCCTCGCCGTCCACCGTAGTGGTGAGACTGTCGTAAAAATTCTGATCATTGTATTCTGCTAAATCTGCCATTTAAAACACCTCCGCTATTAATAATCTGAGTTCGTGATAGCCGCATCATACATATTAGGCGGATCCAGTATGATGGTGATGTTGCCGTCACCCATGATCGAGCATCCGGAGATGCCGTAGCTCTTGCAGTCGTAATCGTTGAGGAATGCAGGCATCGCCTTGACTACTACCTGCTGCTTGCCCAGGAGTTTGTCCACGAACATGCAGAAGGACTTTTCACCTGCCTCAACCCACATCATCGTACCGTCGTCGATGGAGTGTACGTCTGTCTCTATTCCATAGAAGTCAGAGAGCTTTACAACAGGATAGAATCCGTCCTCTCTCTGAACCATTTCTCCTCTTGCCTCATCGTAAACGATCTCGCTTTCCTTGATCTTGAAGGACTGGCGGATGTTTGCGATAGGAACTGTGAACATCAGGTCGCCGCAGGTTACCTGCATGCCGTCCACGATAGCCATGGTGAGCGGAATCTTCAGAACTGTCTCCATGCCCTCGCCTTCTTCGCTGGTCATGGTGATGGTTCCGCCGACCTTCTCGATATTCTTCTTTACTACGTCCATTCCGACACCTCTGCCGGAATACTCGGTAACTGCTTCGTTTGTAGAGAAGCCCGGCATGAGGAGCAAGGAAAGGACTTCCTTTCTGCTGTACTCGCTTCTAGGCTTCGTGAGCAGTCCGTTTCTCTCAGCCTTGTTCAGAACGCCTTCGGAACTTACACCTGCACCGTCATCTGTAATCTTGATGATTACTTCTGAACCTGTGTGCTGAGCGGACAGTGTTACAGTACCTTCAGCAGGCTTTCCTGCCTTGATCCTGTCTTCTGTATTTTCTTCGATGCCGTGATCCATGGAATTTCGAACCATGTGCATGATCGGGTCACCGATGTTGTCGATGATCGTCTTATCTACTTCAGTGTCAGCACCTTCTGTAACCAGCTTCGCCGGCTTGTTCAGCTTGACGCTCATATCTCTGACGATACGTGACATCTTCTGGAACGTGCTGGAAATAGGCACCATTCGGATAGACATCGCTGTGTCCTGAAGATCATCTGTGAGCTTTCTGAGCTGACGTGCAGCCTTTGTGAAGCTGTCTGACTTCAGATCTGCGATATCCGGATTGGAGATTACCATGGACTCCGTGATTACGATCTCACCTACGATATCCATGAGTGTATCCAGCTTGGAAAGGTTGACACTGATGATACTCTGCGACTTCGGATGCTGATCCTTCTTCTTTTCCTCACCCTTCTGGCCGGCTGCTGCAGGTGCTGCCGCAGGCGAAGGCGCTGCAGGCGCAGGTGCCGGTGCTGCCTGTGCCGCCGGTGCAGGTTCCGCAGCCGGTGCAGGTTCAGGTTCCGGTGCAGGTGCAGGCGCTGCCTGTGCCGCTTCATGCTCAAAATCTTCAACACTCTTTACATTGATAGCTTCCTTCAGAACATCGTCCGCGATCTTTCTCATATCCTCATTCTGGAATGAGAACGTGAAACCGTTTTCAACGATGAATGCCGATGTATCTGTATTCGTTTCAACGTCCTCAGGATAGAAGCGGAAATCGTCGCAGACTTCCTTCACCGTATCCACGAGCATGAACGCTCTGAGGTTCTCCATACCCAGGCCGTCTTCCAGCATAACCTTGATGCCGTAGATGTAATTGTCATCAAATATCGCAAGAGCCTCTGCAGGTGCCACATCATCTGCAGCCGCAGCTTCTCCTTCGCTCTCGTCTTCCTTTGCAGCTCCACCGCCGGCACCACCGGAGAGAAGTGTAAGTACTCCCTCAATCTTGCCTATCATTTCCGAATAATCTGCAGAAAGCGGTTCGTCGTTCTGCAGTTTTTCGATTTCTTCCTTAAGGAAGTCGCTGGCTGCGAAAAGCATGTTGAACAAATCTCTGCTGTGCTCATGGTTCATGCCGTTTTCTCTGATGAAGAAGAACAGGTCTTCAATCTTGTGAGCGCAGGTTTTCAGAGAATCAAACTCCATCATGGCCGATGAGCCCTTGATGGTGTGCATGATACGGAAGATTTCATTAATAGTATCTTCACTAAATGAATCTTCCTGCTCCGCATCCAGCAGGATGCCGTCCAGCTGCTCAATCAGAGAGTTCGTTTCAAAAAGGTACATGTCCAACATATTCTGCATACTGTTATCCATCGATTATTCTCTCCTTGTTAACTTCTTTTGGTTTTTTCCGGTTCTTCTGACCGGATTATGATCATGCCGGTATCGCAGCCGCTTTACCGGCCGTATGATACTCTTTATGTGGACGCTGATTCTTACTGGTTTTCAAATCAGTTCCAACCATGCTATAATTAATATCGAAAAAAATGGATGTATGATAATACAACATTGACAACTTTTTTCATTGTTCATGCAAAAAAATTCTGTTTTTTTCGCGAAAGACAGGCTGATGTGGAGTGGGACCTATGGTACAAATCGAAAACGAAACAGAAGACAGACGGGGAGTCACCTCCGTGCTCATATGGAACGGCGATGGAAATGAGAGGATGACTGCCGATCTCAAGAGCATGATGTGGCTCAGGGACGCCCAGCTGGACATCCGCGGTGCGGAGAACGAAGTAATGCCCGAATGGGTAAAGGAAGGTGCCAAGATTCACCTCAACGTGATGTGGCCAACTAAAGGCATCGTGGTTTTCAGGGGCCTGATCACATACGTTCTGAGAAACAGAGTACATGTAGGTCATCTCGTATATGATGATACCATCCAGAGACGTAACGATGTAAAAGTCTCCTTCACCGGAACAGGTTTTCTGGCCGAACCGGGAGAACAGTTTGGCCTGCAGGTAAATTTCAGAAATATCAGTGCAGGAGGTCTTGGATTCACCGTACCGGACAACAGCACCGGCAGGAGACTGATTCCGGGACATTCCTACAGAATCAGCTTCAGCCTTGACGGAACTGATGTCTACGAGACTACGATCCTGCTGCTCAGAGCAGAACCGGACGAGGAAGAAGAGGTCATCGACTGCGGAGCGCAGTTCATCAACTTCAAGGGAAGCGCTGAAGCGGAATTCCGCAGTGCCATCTTTGCCCAGCAGCGCGAGGATACGAAGCTGGAAAGGGAGCTGAGCCGGAAGGGGCTGATCCAGATCGACATGATGATGAACGCCACCGATGAGGACTACGCCGAATTCGAGGAACTCAGCAGAAAGATGGGCGCAGAGGCGTCAGAACAGGGTGACGGCTCCCGTGAGAGCAGGAAGTCATCTGAGGGAGACAGGATCAGGGACATGCTTCAGCGCATCCGCCGCAGATAGTGCGGACAGCGTACATAACAGAAAGCCGCCACTCAGACAAATCAATTGCAGATAATAATAATGCCCCGGGGCAGATCTCAGATCTGTTCCCGAGGCGTTTTTTATTGATCGTTATTAAACGATGTCCCTCATCATTACTGCCTTCGCCGTCTCTATGCGGTTGCAGAAACGGAAGATGTCGTGGTTCCGTTAGTGTTCTTCATAGTCGCTGTGCAGGTGAGTGCGCCGGTGCTCTTGTTGACATTGAATGTCACTGTGAGATAGCCGGCGGAGGTTCCGTAGGAGTTGCAGAAATAGATTCCGTTGGATCTTACGGTCACCGATCTGTTGGAGTTGGAATCGATGTAGTCCACGTTCATCTTGAGACCAGTGATGTCGGTTCCTGTTCCGTAGATAGGAGTAATGGATGCGGTTCTCGCAGGAGTCGAGATGTTGCCCGTAACCATATTGGTAATGGTCGCATTCTCCGGCGATATGAGCCAGAAGCTGGAGTTGGAAATACCCGTTCCCAGCTTTGTGGCCGTGGTATGCGTAGAATCCGTATAATACAACGTCTTGTCGAAACTCAGGAGCACCTCTGCGTAACCCTTTGTGGATGTTATTCCGGAGGAAGCATCCTGGAATACCAGTGACATGTCAGTCAGCTTAGGCGGCGTCTTGTCCGGAAGGACGAAGCTTCCCAGAGATACATATTCCGGATTCGTGCAGTGGATCGACTCATCCAGCTGGTTGGCTGCCAGAGCATATACGTAATATCTGGTATCCGACGAGAGCCCGGTCACGTTGAATATGGTCTCGTACAGTCCGTTGGCGTTGGACGATCCGTTGGAGCTCTGCGAGCCGCTGGCCTCCAGCATGGTCCTGCCGCCGTTTGTGGACAGGATCGTCGGAGTCTGGATTTCGTTTGGATACTGGTCGATGACACTCTTATACAGACTGTAGTTGTCCTGTGTCGTCACTGTCCAGTAGATCATAGCAGGTCTGTCGGTGAGGACTCTGAATGTCATCTGAGACTCGTCACTCTGTGCGTCTATGATCTCCACATAGCTTGTGGTGGAGGCGTTGGTTACCGGCTGGAATTCCGGAGGAACCAGACCTGTTGTCCTGGCTTCCACATACTGCCGGTCTCCGTTGGTGTTCACACAGGACGCGGCATTGACAGTGTCATAAACACTGAGCTGGGCAGCGGTCTTGCTCCTTGCAACGAAGTAGACCGTGTAATTTGTGTTCGGCTGGAGTCCCTCGATTGTGATAGGGATGGAACTCTCTATCAGTTTCAGCGGGAGACCTTCTGCATTGTACACATTGTCCGTTTCACTCTTGAGCTGGATATAGTCGTAGACCTGCTGTGTGGTCTTACGCATGTTGGCATTCAGTTCACCGGCAACAGCTACCCAGTAGAGCGTCACGTCCTTGTCCACCGAAACCAGAACGTCGATGGTGGATTCTGTCACATTGGTCTTTTCAAATGTCAGCATAGGCGGCAGTTCATCTGTGAATGCCACAGTGTCGTCTGCGCTGCCTACAGTTGTAACCTCGATCGCCGTGCTGGCAGGAGCGTTAGCTTTTCTGTACAGGTAGTCAGCTTCGCCGATCACGCATCTGAATCTTCCAGTCAGGGAGCCGTTCCAGGCCTCTCTGTCCGTGGAGTAATTGTACTGTACCACCTCAAAGGCATATACCAGGGAGCCGGAATCGTACTGGCTGGCCATGGTATTGAAGAGCTGATCCACGTAATCCGTGGATGCCACAGGGCTGCCCTTCTTTGCTCTTGTAATGGAGATACTGTCCTCGAGGCTCATGTCCTTGTCAGGCGTTATTGCTACATTTTCCGCCAGAAGAGTCCATCCGTCGGCACTTTCGTTCTGCATATAGATATTTACGGAGCACGCGGTGTCAGCTGCAAAGTACATATCGTATCTGATATCCGACTCTGTCGCATCGTTGGATGTGGACGGTGTCACTCTGTAGGTCAGGTCGAGGTTATGCAGGTTTCCGTCGTTGTCCGTGAAGATGCTCTCCACTCCTGCAGGTGCAGCGATGGTTACGTTAGGCTCTACGCAGGTGAAGGTGTCGGTCACCGGACCGTAGTTTCCGCCCGTCGGCGAACCGGTTTCGATCTTCTTCATGGTGTTGCCTGTAAGGTCACAGATGTAAATGTTGCTCGCGGCATTGTAGTTGAATACAAATGTGTATGTCCTTCCGGAGAAGCACTGCAGTGCCGTAGCTGTGGTATTGGAAACGGTGAATGTGAGAACCGTGTGTTCAGGATTCTCGCCGGTACCGCCAGCAACCGTTCTGGTCACCTGATCCCAGTTGATATTCAGCTTCCTGGATGAATCCTTCGTGGCTGACTCGTCACCGTCGTAAATCGAGATCCACGAGGAGAGATCCTGCATGTCGCTGGCATTCAGATACTTTGTGGTATCGCCCTGGGAACCCAGTACCACCTCACTGAATGCTATGCTGATGGTGGTTGGAGCCGACTGGCTTCCAACATACAGGTTAGTTCCGTCGGAAGCACCGAAGATCAGTTCTTCTGTCGGATCCTGATCGTCGATCGTGGAAGTATCGAGAGTATAAACTACCGATCTGTTGCCCACAGCATCCTCCAGCACCAGGTAGATCTTATAGTATCTCTGGCTCTGAAGATTTGTTACATTAAATGTATTTTCCTTGTCAGCCGTGGCCTTCAGCTTTGACGAAGCACCCGTAGACTGTATCGCACCGGTTCCCCGGATCACCAGATCCTGATTCGTCTCGTACCACAGGAGACCGTCCGCCTCATACCTGGTGCTCTTTTCGATGGTTGCCACAGTCGGCGAGTTCGTATAGTAGATTCCCCAGTAAACCACTGCGCAGTCTTCCGTAGGAACGTACTTGAACTGGATCGAATTGTTGGACTTCACATCCACGAAGGAAGTGAGTTCAGGCGGCGTGGTATCCGCAGTTGTGATAGTCTGCTTGAATACCGCCGACTGTCTGCTGTTGTTGTCCACAGCGATCATGTAATAATCGTACTTCGTATTCTCCTGAAGTCCGTCCACCACGATCGTACTGGTGACTGACTTGGTGAACCACATCGAGCCCTTGTCCACCGCTGTCATCTTCTGATTGATCAGGTCGTTGGCTGTAGGAGCTGTGGCACCGCTAGGGAGAACCATGTAGTATACTGTCGCATCCTTGGAAACAGTTGCCATCGCATCCACGTAGTACATGGTCGTGTCATTCTTCTCCCTGGACTTGGCCTCGAGATATGTGTAAGTGAACTTCGGTGCAGTGCTGTCTACTGTGGTAAATTCAGCATACTTGATGATCGACTGCTGATTTCTGTCGTCCACCAGCATTCCGAATACCACATAATCAGTGCCCTGAGCAAGTCCTGTAATCTTGATAACCGTTTCTGTGGATGAGGAGATGTTCTGGTTGCCGGATGCCACCACGCTGCCGTTCAGCTTAGGGTTGATCATCATCGCATCCGTAGGATCCGCATAACCCGCAGGGATTACCACCCAGTAGAGCTTGCAGGCCTTGTTTGCCTTGAATGTGGCTTCAGCGGATGTGAGATCCTCCTTTGCAACCTTCGGATATCCCGCGAGGATCTCCGGAATCAGGTTGGACTCGGCAGAATCCTGATAGGACATATCTTTGCCGTTGATCCTGGCGGTTATGCCCGGCCTGATGATGATGGTATCAGGCAGCTGCTCGATTATTACTCCCGGCGATGTGATCACAGCCGTTCCGATGGAGCCTGTGCCGCTGACCTCAGTGGCATTGTCCAGGAACAGATTCTGCACATCAGTATTCTTTGCCAGATAAACCTTGCTCTGGTCTGACTGTTCATCCACAGTCAGATTCGTTATAAATCCCTTCTGAAGGTTCAGGTTGTTCTTGTCACCCTTTACGATGACATCGTTGAAACCGCCCACCAGATTTGCCACATGATCCGGATCCATGTCCACGATCATGGTCGTGAACGCCGTACCGGAGGTATTGTTATTCTCGATATATGCATTGGATCTGAGGGTTGTTCTGCCGATGATGGTATTTCCCTGAGTCGCCACACTGATCAGCTTTCCATCCAGAGTGTCCACTACCAGTTCATTCACATCGCAGTCTCTCAGAATGATACTGCAGGCACCGGAATTTCCGGAACCGGTTCCGCTGACGATGATCTGACCGGTCACAGTCACGTTGTCCAGCAGGATGTGGCCGTCGTCGATTCCGTCAGTAATATAGAGATCTCCGTTGATATACGTGTTCCTCAGGCCGCTGCCGGAAGCAGACAGTGTCACATTGCCGTCCACGTAATCCAGACGTTCCTGTCTTCCGTCGTCAACGATCTCTCCTCCCATGGAGCTCAGGAGCTTTGCCACCTCAGCTCTTGTCATGTTGCTTCCCGGGGAGAAGCTGCCGTCCGCATAGCCCGAGATTATACCCTTGGCCACGATGGCATTAACATACTGACGGCTCCAGTTGCTGATGCTCTGGTCGTCGTAAAAATTGTTCGACAGTGTCGGGCTGGTCTGAATGTTCAGCGCTCTTCCCAGCATGGTGACAGCAGCCTCACGGGTTATATTGGCATTAGGCGATGCGTTATTGTCACCGGTCCCCTGGAAGTAACCCTCCGCAGAAGCTGTGTCGATCGGCGAATAATACCAGTCGTAGTCATTGACATCGCCGAATTTGGTCCCGCCATGCTTGTTGAAATTCAGAGCCCTGTTCACCATCGTTGCGAACTCCGCCCTGGTAATCTGATCCGACGGGTTCAGATTGCCGTTCTGATTTCCCGTCATGATGCCCTTGTCAACCATATCCTGCAGATAAGGCTGGGCCCAGTACTCACCTATGGCATAGGATTCCGATGTCCCTGTAGCCACAGGGATCAGCGGTATCAGCGATACCACCATGGTGATGCACAGGAGCAGGGACTGTAGTTTCCTCAGTCGTCTGCCCCTCTTCGTCTTAAATAGCATACTTTCTCCTCCTCATATGACAAAAATAAACACACAGAATGTTCATATACGTCACTTTCCGTCCGCCGGATCCGGTTCGGGATCATCGTCCCGAAAAATGGTCCGACCACGCTATAATTACATATCGGCAGAAAATCCGGGCGTATAATGTATTTTCCCCATAAGTAATACTATTGTAATGTTCTCAGAGGCGCTCCCCGCCGACCCGTCCCCGGGATCTATGGTATAATGTGTCATGTGTGTTCGTCCGGTCGAACCGGAATCGGGCGGGCCCTTCAATACTGCAATTATCTGAAGATCAGGAGAAGACAGGACTTTATCAATATGAAAATATCAATAATAAGGCCTTTCAGGCCACTTGCTTTATTTCTCGCTGCGGCAGTCATGACCGCCGGGGCGGCTTTTCCCGCAGCGGTTCACGCAGATACCGCAGACCCATACGGTCAGTATTCCATAACGGACACGGCGGCGGGGCAGCTGTACAGGAACAACATCGACGGCTACAGCATAACGCTGCCCCAGGGGGCTTCAGTGGATATGTCCAAAGCAGCCCTGAGGACTTCTTTCACCTACAGCGGTGTAAAGATCGACATTTACAGGGAACACTCAGGCAGCGCCTACAAGCAGGAGAGCTACATTAATTACTCCAACAGCTTCACCGCAAAGCACCCTGGCATAACCATCACCGGCAGCGGTACCACCTGGCTGGACGGCTGTAAGACCACTTACAACACCTGGACCAGACCGGTGCTTTCAAAGATCGAAGGAGACAGAAACAACTACGCCTGCTTCGACCTGCGCCGCGGCACCACAGATGTATACACGATCTACTGCACCTATGACAACAGCGTCTCCTATGAAAGTTCAGTTCTCCCGGTAGTTTCCAGTTTCCATCTGGAACCCATAACCACCGGCACGGCGGAGCCGCACTTCGGAACCTCCCGGGGGCCGGAGCTCAGTGACAGCGCCGCTGAAGCCTATGAGCGGATCTTCGGTAAAGACGCTCATCTGACCTGGGGACTCTACGACGTTCGCTACCAGTACGCTCCCGATTCTGTAAAGGTTCTGGAAAATGATATCGGCTACGAATTCAACATTCATCTGATCTACCAGAACATCGGCAGGGACCTGGCGGGAGAATCTCTGTACAGCATGCTGACCCGCATCTTTGACGAGAAGAACATACCGGAGCTGACGCTGCAGACCGTGGCGCAGGACAACGGGCTCATGGTATACGACATTCTCAACGGCGATTACGACTGGTTCTTCGACCAGTACGCACAGGATGTGGCAGCCTACGGCAAACCGGTGCTCTTCCGCTTCTGCAACGAGATGAACGGTGACTGGTGCACTTACTCCGCTTTCTGGTACGCCAGAGACGTGGATCTGTACAACGAGCTCTACAAATACGTGTTCGAGAAGTTCCGGGCTGCAGGCGCAGACAACGCCATCTGGGTCTGGAATCCGAACCATCAGTCTTTCCCTGATTACAAGTGGAACAGCGAGTATCTCTACTATCCGGGAGACGAATATGTCAATGTGATCGGCCTCACGGCCTACAACACCGGAACATACTATCCCGCTGAAAAGTGGACGAGCTTCACGGATCTGTACAGGAATTATTACAACCGTGCAGCAGCTCACTACGACCAGCCCTTCATGATAACCGAGTTCGCCTGTTCCGCGGTGGGCGGTGACAAAGCTGCCTGGATCACGGACATGTTCAACCACCTGCCTGAGTATCCCCGCATCAAGGCTGCTGTCTGGTGGAACGGCGCGGACTACGATCTCACAAAGGCATCCAGGCCTGAAGCCAGACCGTATTATCTGAGCAGCCTCAACGGCTCGGTACAGGCCTTCCGCCTGGGGCTCGCCACATACGCAGGAACCGTGGGTGATCTGACAGGTCTCACGGAGTACGACCCCACAGAAGCAGGCAGAGGAAACGCTGTTCAGAACACCTCCGGCAGCTGGAACCGGGACTCCAAGCAGCTGAATTCAAAGCCGGTGATGCTGACATCAGAAGAGGATAATTAATCATGGAAAACCGGAAATCATCGAGACTGCCGTTCATTATCTGCGGCATAATATTATTGACAGCGATCGCCGGAGTATGCCTTCACTTCCGCAATTCTGCGGGAGCCGGACCTGAAGATCCTGCAGGATCGGCTGCGGGAGGGGAGATACTTGATGGCGCAGGTTCCTACAACGCGGACGGTTCCTTCAGCAGAGACGTCTTTGCCATGGACACCTTCATGAATCTGAAAGCCTACGGGGACAATGCCGAGACAGCTGTAAACGAAGCCGCTGAAAAGCTCTACGCTCTGGACCGTGAACTGTCTGTGACAAACCCGGAAAGTGATATCGCCCGGCTGAACAGCCGGAGTTCTTCCACTGTGAGCGCTGAGACCTTCGATATACTGAAACAGTCGGAGAAATTCAGCCGTCTCACCGGCGGATGCTTCGACGTGACTGTCTACCCTGTGGTCAGAGCCTGGGGATTCACCACTGAGGAATACAGGATTCCCGAAGAAAGCGAAATAGCGGAACTCATGAGCCATGTA
>JAIKWW010000173.1 GCA_024684465.1 Clostridia bacterium
AACCAACAAGAACGCACCTTTTTGTAACCATAGTAACTTTTTTAATACTTTTGTGTGAAATGAGATTTTTAAGGATCTGATCGACGATAAAAAAATTTGATTTAATTGACATTTTTCCGACAATACATTAAAATTCACATACTACATCGTATATTCATGTATTGCTGAAAACACAAGCCATAGGAGGTATTCACATGAAGAGAAAAGATGAACTCCCCGATTGTCCGGTAGCAACCACAGTATCTCTGATCGGAAGTAAATGGAAGCTTCTCATCATGAGAAATCTTCTGGTAAGACCCTGGCGTTTCAATGAACTCCAGAGAAATCTCGAAGGCATCAGCCAGAAGGTGCTGACTGACAGCCTCCGTTCAATGGAAAAAGACGGCATTATCACCCGGACTGTATTTCCCGAAGTTCCGCCCCGTGTTGAATACGCCCTTTCCGAACTGGGAGATTCCATGCGTCCCATAATCAAGTCCATGGAGACCTGGGGAACAGAATACAAACAAAGTTTTAATTAAAAATAGGCTGACTGAGACCCCTCGATCTCCGTCAGCCATATTTTTATTATTATTAATAGTATCTCTGCGGATTTACCCTCCTGCCGGAATAAAAGATCTCCCCTGATCGATCATCATCCAAACAGAATATCCGCCACCTTTTCCAGTTCCCTGCGCTCCATGGAATCATCGTATCCATGTTCCTTATCGTCAACACCCTTTACCGGATCTACCGAAAACAGGCCGTCTCTGTTGCAGTAGAAGTATATTTTCTTTACTCCCCTGTATTTCAGCCTGGCCTCTGCATTCCCTTCAGGATAGAGCTTCACCAGCTGCACATCACCGGGCGAAACAGCTGCAATAAAAGAAATATAGTGCTCCTTCGTCATGCTGTGTTCGATTCTGACATAGTATTCATCTTCGATACGCTCGATGAAGATCATGTGATGTTCATCAGTGGGCTCCGCCATCAGGGGATTCAGCTGTATCCCGTGACAATGAATAGCCGCCTCACCCATGCTGTGCAATACATTCCCGCACACCGGGCAGACATAAAAGTTCGAACGCAGCATATTAGCTGATACGTTTACATTTTCCACCGCAATCCCGGAAATCAGCTCTGACACAGAAATCTTAAAAATTCCCGCTATGGGCTCCAGCAGCGTGATGTCCGGATACCCCTTTCCGGTCTCCCATTTTGAAACCGTCTTGTCGCTCACTCCAAGCCTGTCCGCCAGCTGCAGCTGCGTCATGCTGTTTTTTTCTCTCAATTCTTTGATCACGGTACCTGTTACATATTGGTTCATATTTCCTCACCTCCATGTACAGATTGTAAAACAGTCCCTCCGCACACACTACCTACGCAAAGTAGAGTTGAATTCTTCATTTTCCCCCCATAGAGGTAAATCTGTTTTCCCTCGATCTCCATAAGTTCTCTTACCTCATTTCAAAGCCTCTTTCCATGCTTCTTCCCTGAATCCGGTAAGGACCTTGTCCCCGGCCACCAGCAGCGGTCTCTTCACGAGCATCCCGTCTGAAGCCAGGAGCTTGTACATTTCATCCTCTCCCATATCAGGCAGCTTCTTTGAAAGCCCCATCTCCCTGTAAAGCTGCCCGCTGGTGTTAAAGAATTTCTTGAGAGGCAGACCGCTTTTCCCGTGAAGCTCCCTTATCGTATTCTCATCCGGATTGCTTCCCTTGATATCGATCTGCTCGTACCCGATTTCATTCTCATCCAGCCACTTCAGAGCTCTCTTGCAAGTAGTGCATTTGGAATAACAATATACCTTTACCATTTTAAACCTCCTTATAAAACCATGTGAGCCTATACGTGCCGGCCGCCCTGCTCAGACAAAATGCTTATAATAAAATACAGCCAGCTGAGTCCTGTCCCTCAGATCCAGTTTTTCAAGTATTACGCTTATATAATTTCGCACAGTACCCTCACCAAGGTACAACTTTTCCGAGATTTCCCTGTTGTTAAGCCCCTCTGCCACAAGCCTGACTATACTGAATTCCTTTTCGGTGATCCCCATATCTTCGTAAGAGACAACCTCCGGATCCGAAGACATGAGCGTGGGAATCCTGTTCATGATCTCATCGCCGAACACTGTCTGCCCGTTGCACACTGCTGTTATGGCCGGATAGATTGAGTCGAAGTTCTGTTTGAGTATGTACCCCTTCGCGCCCAGTCTGATGGCTTTGACTATATATTCGTCATCGGAAAATGTTGTCAAAAGCAGAATTCTGGCGTCAGGATGTTTTTCCAGTATCAATGCCGCCGCATCCAGTCCGTTCATTTCTTTCATCTGGATGTCCATTAACAGGACGTCAGGAAAATGTTTATCGTAAAGTTCTACAGCTTCCCGACCATCCTTTCCCAGCGCTGCGACTTCGCAGCCCTTCGCCTCCAATATGGTCTTCAGCGACAGTCCCACCAGGGAATCGTCATCTGCTATTACTATCCTCACAGTCTTTCTCCCTTCATTACAGTCACCATTACAGCAAAACCACTGTCAGTGGTTATCCTGAGGTTGCCCTTCATCTGTTTTACACGATCATTAATATTCGAAAGCCCGATTCCGGAAGAATAATCTATGTCCGCATTATTTCCGTTATCTGAACAGCTCAGCTGGTAAAAGCCAGGCTGCTCCACGATCGATATTTTTATCTTATCGCCGTTTGAATGCTTTATGCTGTTGCTGATGCATTCTTTTATTATTGCTATAAACGCATATTTTATATCCCGCGGGATGTTATCACCCATGTCATATTCCAGGTGAACATCGAAGTCTTCCACGGCATTTGTCATCTCCCTCACCGCAGACTCCAGGTTCACGGATTCGTCATGGAGATCGTGTACGGATGTGCGGATATTGGTCATTGCCAGGTTCAGTGTTTCCGCCAGATCATCCAGCGGCGCATTCAACGTTTCATCCTTGTTTATCACTTTTATCGCCCCAAGCTGAAGGATGGATCTGGTCAGCATATGACCCACGTTATCATGGATCTCACGGGCTATCCTGTTCCTTTCTTTAAGAGTTGCTGTATATACCATGTGATCCTGCTGTTTCGTAAGAGCGTTGTTCTTTTCCTCCAGCAGCATCTCGTATTCTCTTGAATAGTCCCTCTGTTTTTTCAGATTGTCTATAAATATCTCATTTCTTTCAAAAAACTGTGCTCCTGTAACTGCCACAAAGAGCATCAGCAGTGACATTGCGCTCTCCGGGCTCTGGGAAACAATGAGATTGTAAACCAGTACGACTGTCTGAAAAATGACCGGAATCCTGAGCCACATAACCACGGCGCAGATGCCCGTCAAGGGAATGAATACGGACAGCTGTGGATAAAAACAAGCCGCAAAACAGAAAACTATGAGGGCCCCGGTTTCTGCAGCGGCACCGGCCCTGTTGCCGGAAAACCTGGTAAATCCATCAAAGATCATGTCCGTATAGCTGAAAACCATCCCTGTCAGGAGAAGTGCCAGCTCTCCGGTTCCGGATCCGAAACGCTGAAGATACATGATCACGCTCATGGCCAGGATTAATAGTCTGAAAATAGTATTGCCCATCTTTATCTCCCACAAAAAACTGTCTAAAAAAAATATAAACCAATATGTGACATTTGTCATCTCAAGTTGTGACCCCCGGCACTGCCGGAACTTCCCGCTTCGTTGTAATATATGATCGTCAGATGATACATAACGGATTCTTACATTCCATATACAGATATACAGGAGGCATTACATGAAATACGCGGTTGAGGTTAACAACCTGGTTAAACGTTATAAAGAGCTTCTGGCTCTGGATCACTTTTCTCTTGCGATAAAGGAAGGAGAAATATTCGGACTGTTAGGGCCCAACGGCTCCGGCAAGACGACCACGATCAACTGTATCCTCTCTCTCCTGAACTTTGACAAGGGTGAAATCAGGGTTTTCGGCGAAGAGATGAGCCCCTCGGCATACGATATAAAAAAGAATATCGGCGTAGTCTTTCAGAATGTCGCAGTGTTTGACGAACTGACAGTATATGAAAACATAGATTATTTCTGCGGGCTCTACATCTCAGATAAGAAGCTTCGCAGGGAATATGTGGAGGACGCTGTCCGTTTCGTCGGTCTCGAAGATTACAGAAAATTTCATCCCAAGAAGCTGTCCGGCGGTCTGCTGAGAAGACTGAACATAGCATGCGGAATCGCCCACAAGCCAAAACTCATCTTCTTCGATGAACCCACAGTTGCCGTGGATCCACAGAGCCGCAACCGCATCCTGGAGGGTATCCAGGAGCTCAACAGAGCCGGTGCCACCATCGTATACACGTCACACTACATGGAAGAAGTGGAACAGATCTGTGACCGCATTCTGATAATGGATAAGGGCAGATCCATCGCCATTGGCACCAATGAAGAGCTTAAACAGATGATAAAAAATAAAGAGAAGATAACCCTTGAGGTTCCTTCCCTGACAAAGGACAATCTCGCCGAGATCCATCAGATCAAGCATGTTTACGACGTGGAATACGACGATCCGTTTCTTGCGATCACCTTTGACGGAGGGACAAATAATGTGGTTCACATCGTGAACTATCTGGAAGAGCGCCGGCTGGTCTTTTCCGGAGTTCACTCACAGCTGCCGACACTCAACGACGTATTCCTTGAGATTACAGGAAAAGAGCTTAGAGACTGAGGAGATCTGCGACATGTTTATTCACAATTTCAAGTATGCATTTAAACAGATGATCCGGAACAAAGCCGCCATCATCTGGACTCTGATCTTTCCGCTGGCTCTGGGGAGCATCATGTTTCTGGCCTTCGGAAACATCTATGACAGCGACCATGTCTTCCACACTCTCAACGTTGCGGTTGTCAGAGACGAAGAAAACATCTATTTTGAATACCTGCTGGATGAGCTGTCTACCGGAGACGACGGCTCTGAAACACTCCTGAACGTGGAATTTCTCGACAGGGAAAACGCAGAGAAAGGCACCGTAAACGGCGACTACGATGCTGTGATCTATGAGGGACGCGAGATCACTCTGGGTGTGACAAAGTCTGACATTCAACAGGAAATAGTACGGAGCATAGTGGAGCAATATAACAAAACCGTATCTATGATCGGGGATGTGGCGAAAAGCAATCCCGCCGGGATTCCCGCGGTCATCTCCACTCTGTCGGATTCGGTGCGGGGATACGCCTCTCAGGAAACTACAACTGACGGCAACACCGACATGTATACCAACTATTTTTATGCCATCATCGCCATGAGCTGCCTCTTCGGTGCTTACGCGGCATGTGATTTTTCGGAAAAACTCGCTCTTGCGGCAAGTGAACTCGGCAAACGCCGCAGTATAGCCAGGTGCTCCAAGGGGCTTCAGGCGGTAAGTTCCTTCTTTGCCATGTGGATCGTACAACTGGCGGTTGAGATCATTACTATCTTCTACCTGAAGGCGATCGGTGTAAATCTGGGCGACAAGATACTCCACATGATCCCGGTGGTGGCAGCCGGTGCTGCGGTGGGCATAGCCCTGGGCACTCTGATCGGTTCGGTTCCGGTACTTTCCCAGGGGCAAAAGGCAGGTATCACCACATCCGTCAGTCTGGGGCTCTGTGTCATGGCGGACCTCTGTGCCGAAGGTATAAAAGACATGGTCGAACATACAGTGCCCATTCTCAACCGAATCAACCCGGCGGTGCTGATCTCGGATTCATTCTACGCACTGAATGTATTCGATACTTATGAAAGATATTTCAGAAACCTGATCCTGCTTACTGTCATAGCGGTGGTGTTCCTGGCTGTAAGCTACATAATACTGAGGAGGGACAGAGGTGCAAGTATTTAAATTATTCTTCAAGATCTTGAAAGCAAACAGGATATTGATCTTAATATTTGTGGGAGTGTATGCAGCAATCCTCTTCGGTGTCATCATCCCCCTGCAGCATGAAGGTACTGCCGACACCTATCTGGAGCAGAAGTGCAAATTTGCCATCATGGATGAGGACAACTCTGTCCTGAGCCGGGGACTTGCTGAGAGCCTTGGCACGGTCCATGAAAATGTGGAGATCAGCTCTTTTGATAAGGAGACTCTGCAGGATGAGCTCTATAACGGAAACATCTGCACGGCTGTCATCATAAAGAGCGGTTTTGAGGATTCCTTTACCCGGGGTGACACGGAAGATTACCTGACATTATACAATGTTCCCACGGAAAACAAGGCCATGCTCTTCGCCGGTGATGTGGATGAGTATCTTCGATATGTATCGGGTTATACAGCTGCAGGCTTCAGTATGAACGATGCCTGCAAAGCCGCAGGTGACCTGGTTGGTGAGACCGCCGACGTGCGGATCATCACGGGCAGTGACCTGACCCACGAATCTGTGATTCAGTCCTACTACAAATATCTGGGCTGGATACTGATCCTCATGGTCACATCCGTGATCACACCGATTCTCATCGCATTGAACGACAAGAAGCTGCGTAACCGGATCGAATGCTCCTCCTTCCATTTTTCAAAGGTAAACGGGCAGATACTCATGGCTTCCCTACTCTCGGGGATCGGACTTGTGGGAATATTCACATTACTGGCAAAGCTCTACTTTGGGTCGGCTCTGGGCGGGTTCAGGCTTGCTCTTATGAGTTCGAACATGCTCTGCTACGTGATCGTGGCTCTGGCGATCGCATTCCTCATCAGCAGGATCACATCGAATTCCATGGTGATCAACATGGTGGCAAATGTGATAAGCCTGGGAATGGCCTTCTTCTGCGGGATATTTGTTCCTTATTATCTGTTGGGAGACGGCGTGCAGACGGTTGCCAGGTTCCTGCCTGCATACTGGTATCTCAATGCACTCAATGACATCGATGGCAGCTTCCCGGAGGCGCTGCCGGATATAATTCAGAGCTTCGGTCTGCAGCTCCTCTTTGCCGCTGTAATAATCGTTGCGGCGATGGTTATAAGCAATGCCGTAAGAGAAAGCTCATCCACCGGATACAGTTCAACTCTCTGAATCAAAAGGACGGACAACGTAAATGCTGTCCGTCCCTTTTTATCATTATGCAATGCTATTCACGGCCCTTCTCCCCTTCAGAGAGCGCCATCTCTTTTTCGATCAACGATTCAAACTGATCCGCCGGAAGGGGTCTTGAAAAATAGTACCCCTGTATGATCTCACATCCCATGCTCTTCAGCTTGTCCAGCTGATCCTTTTCCTCCACGCCTTCTGCTACCACAGGAACTCCCAGGAATCTGGATATGTCCATTACCAGTTCGCACAATTTCAGACTCTTTTCATCCCTGAGCATGTTGCTGACGAATTTCATGTCCATTTTCAGCACATCTATAGGGATCGTGGTGAGCATATTCAGCGATGAATATCCTGATCCGAAATCGTCCATTTCGATCCGGAACCCTCTTTTTCTCAGGCTGTTTACCACTTCGATCAGGTGTTCCGCACCATCCGAATATGCGCTTTCAGTTATCTCCAGCAGCAATTCATCAGTGGAAAGGCCGTTTTTTTCGAGTATGCCCAGAAGATTATCCTCCAGGTTCGGATTAAATATGTCTATCCTGGACACATTGACTGAAACAGGCAGAGCAAATCCGAACTTTTTCTTCCATTCCGCTATCTGAGTTCCGACTTCCTCCCAGACGAAACGGTCAAGCTTCTGAACCAGGCCGTTACTTTCAAATAATGGAATGAAGTCCCCCGGACTTATCATGCCCAGTTCCGGATGCATCCAGCGGATCAGCGCCTCAGCGCTCCGAAGCACCGGCCGCTCTCCCTCTATTCCATACTTGGGCTGATAAAAAACGATAAAATCCCTGTTGGCTATCCCCATGTCAATATCCCGTATCAGCCTCTCATGATATAGCTGCTTGTCATGAGCTTCACTGTCATAGTAGGCTATCTGCCTGGTGTAATCTCCCCGCAACCCGTCGCATGCAAGTTTTGCGTAATCGAACCACTGTTCCGGGGGATCGTTTTTGTCGACATTTTTATTGATTCCTATGCGCAGTCTGATCTTCGCATTTTTAAACGATTTCGCCGCTATCTCGTCCAGTATCCTCTCCGCAAAGGAACAATAATCCGATTCCCCTGAATAATAGATATAGAATGTATCTGCCACACACCTGCAGGCTATGCCGTAACCGTCTCCCAGCTCTGCCTTGATCATAGACGCCACCTTTTTCAGGATCCGGTCTCCTTCGCTGCGTCCGTAGATCTCATTGATCAGATGATAATGCTCTATATCCAGAACGATCGCATCCATCTGGGATTCGTTATATTTCTCCAGCTGTCTTATATACTCAAAGAAGAAATCATTCGTGTACAGACCGGTGAGGGGATCGTTTTCCGCTGAATCTATGATTCTCTTCTTCTAATACAAATCCACGATCCGCTCACATCTTGCCAGGATAACCTCAGGCATATTGTAAGGTTTCTTGATAAAATCGTCTGCCCCCGCACGTATACTGGAAACCTCGGCATCCTCTTCCTGTGTCATGACGATTACCGGAATGTTTGACAGGACACTGTCTGATCTGCAGATCCTCAGCACTTCTTCCCCGCCCATGACAGGCATCATAAGGTCAAGCAGTATCAAGGAGATGGAATCGGCATCTTCATTGAGAATGTCCACAGCCTGCTTCATTCCTTCATCTTCAGGATCATTTCAGATAATCCCTGACATTCAGACTCTCTTCAGTTTTCTGTTCTTCGTCGATAATCCCCGGAACCAGCTCGGTGACGTAAGCATCTCCCGAAACCGGATCGACATAATATCTGTTCTCCGAACCTGTGTAAGAACGATACAGAACGACAATCTCGCCAGCCTCATTGGTGCTGACGTCGAAGTAAACCGTATGCTCATTGGATTCCAGTTCGCTCTTTAACTCCGGATTCTGTTCGATACAGTACGACTTGATGGCCTCCAGTGCCTGATTCTCGGTGAGAGATTCCGCCTTGTCCCCTGTCTGCGCACCTGTTGCATTTACCTCTTCAGATGCGGAGGATTCCTGTACTGCTTCAGCAACAGAGCCGGGTTCGACTGAGGATACGCTGTCCTTTGGTGCCTGCGGCCCGCAGCCTGCCATCATTACTGCCATACAGAATACAAGTGGTAATATCATCTTCTTTTTCATAATATGCCTTCTCCTTAATATTTATATTGCCATAAATATTTCACTTATATTACATCGGCAAACAAATCTTAATCTTAAGTCTTCAGAAAAAGGCAGTCCGGCCGGCACCTGTCCGGGCAGAATAAAACCCCCTTTACAACATGAATCCAACACATTGCAAGGGGGCCAAAGTCAGCCTTTAATTTTAAACAATCCCAGAAATCTCTTTTCATAAGGTTCCGAGCTCACTGACTGAACCTCGTAACCGGTCTCTGCAACCGCTGCGGATATCGCCTCCACATCGGGAGCATCTTCTGAGATAAACGACGTTTCGCCCTTTACGTGAGAGCTCTTCACCTTTTGTGCTCCGGGAACTGTTTTACGTATGACATTATTGACATGAGATTCGCACATGCCGCACATCATGCCGTCAATTTTAAGTACTGTCTTCTGCATCTGATCTACTCCATTTCCTTGCCCATGAGGATCACGCGATTCTCCCTCTTAAAGCCGAATGATTCATAATATGCCGGAAGCACGCCCTCTCCGGCTGTTATCAGATGAACTCCAACTATCCCCTGTTTTTTCAGATCATCAAGACACCTTTCCATGAGGATCCTGGCGATACCACGGTTCTGATAATCCGGATCAACTGCCAGGTCATTGATCTCAAAAGTCCTGCCGTAATGAAACAACATGGACGTTCCCAGAATAAAACCTGCAACCCGGCCGTCGATCACATATTCCAACCCGTAGGATTGTCCCGACTCCAGCAGTTCCTTCACATGGATCACTGCATCCTCTTCATTCCAGGGATCATTCCACGGTTCACCGGAAAAAGCTTTTGCATATATTTCCCCATATCTTTCAAGATGATCCGGGGTGCATAATCTGATAACACCTTCTACCATTTTGTTTCATTATCCTCCTTTTTTCAACTCTGATCCGGCAAAGATCAGACACCTGACAACCGGCATGCAGACTTATTTCTCCATGTAAACCGTTTTGCGGCTCTGATTTCCGTCAGAACTCTTTATTATTCATAATCTTATTGCTTATACAGATTGACAGGAGCAAAACCATTATGCTGACTCCCGTAAACACTGCTGCAACTGTCACAAAGGAAATCCCACCGGAAAATGCAGCAGTCAGACCAGTGTTCC
>JAIKWW010000019.1 GCA_024684465.1 Clostridia bacterium
AGGAACATCCGCATCAGCAGGGAGAGTACACTCAGCGTCACCATCGGAGCTATGATGATCTCAGCTGACCAGCACGACTGCAGATCAGTTATGATCCAGGCTGACCATGCGCTCTATGAGGCGAAGAACGCCGGAAAGAACAGATATCTGCTGAAAATGTAAATAACAGTTAAACAAGAGAGCCTGCAGTGAGCATATGTTCACTGCAGGCTTTTATGTTACATTATCCGATCCGCGATGATTACCAGTCTCTGTGTTGCCACATAGATCGGCGTACACGTGTAAAGTGTCAGCTGTTCCTTGTCCGGGTCGGACTCCAGCACACTCAGATCGTCCGGCTCCACGACCTTTATATCTGTCACTGCGTAGGTGTACGTACCCTCAGCAGAATCCAAATATATCAGATCATTCACTTCCACCTCGTCCAGTCTGTTAAAGAATTTTCCGAAAGTGTAGTTTCGGTGACCCGCGATCACGCAGTTGCCGATTTCCCCTGCGTACGCAGTTTCGCTTTCATGGCCGAGGGAATCTGACAGCACGCTTTTGGAAACTTCTTCCCGTACCGGGTTCTCCGAGTCTATTCCGGGGATCCTGAGAACGTAGAGAAGATCGCCCTCTGACGGGGTATTTTCCCGGGCTGCCGGAACTTCGACACTTTCGATCCGGGTCTTGAAATCCCTGATAGTCTCCTGTTTTGAATAATACTGTCTCACATTTAAAGCAATAGAGCTAAGCAATATGCCCAGCCCTATCGCGATAAGAATGAGACCGATTATCTTTCTGATCAATCTCTTTTTCATTTAATACTCAGTTCTTCTTTTTCCGAATACCAGGAAAACGCCTGTGAAGATAGCGATCACTGAGGCAATGTAAGCCATCAGTGTACCGATAAATCCGCCGGTTTTCGCAAGTGTTCTGCCGGTGCTCTTTTCAGCGGAGCTTACGTCAGCATTCTGACCCGCTGCAGTTCCATCTGTGTTTTTCTCCGTTTCGCCGGCAGCTGCTGCGTTTCCGGATCCGCTGTCAACATTACTGCCGGAATCGGATGGGGAATGGGAAGCTGTATTTTCAGCATTTTCTGTATTCGCAGCATTTTCCGGATTCTGCGTAGTGTCAGTTGAACTGATCACGATGTTGGTATCGCCTTTTGCGGGATCAGCAGGTGTTCCCGGAGTCTGCGGTGTGCCGGGATCTGCAGGAGTTCCAGGTGTTGCCGTGGTTCCCGGGAGCGGCTTTGGTTCCTTTGAGGTCTCTCTGCCGGATCCGCCGCTTGTCCTTCCCGGGTTTACAGGGGCAGGAGCAGGCGTCGGAGTCATGAGTTCTCCCAGCTGCTCAAGGCTTACCGGAGAAAAAGTATCGGAAGCCTGTGTCTCAGTGTAGATAGTATCGTCGACAACCTTGATCGTAACCGGAGAAACCGGCTTATAACCTTTGGCAGTGGCGGCCGGGATCAGGGTGTATTCATCCTGGTAATTGATCTTGTAGGTCAGTTCGTCCTTTGCCTCAGGCGTAGCCGGAGCTTCAGGCTCAACCCGGACAAGCTGCTTCGTATCCGGATCGACGGTAAATAACTCGAAATCCAGCTGTGAGAATACCTTCGGGTCCATTCCCAGCGACTCAGGACTGAAAGTTACAGTGTATGTTTCTTCAGCATTGTGTTCGTCTGTCATGACGATCTGATCTGACTCCGCATCCGCAAAGTCGCCGTTCTCATCAGCGAGCTGGAGAACGAGGCCCTCTGCACCCTCCACGATCCTGAATGCGATCCGGTCTGCCTTTGTATATCCGGTTGGGGCAGAAGTTTCGTATAAATAGTAGTTTCCCGCAGGGAGTGCAAATTCCTTTGCTGCCCCGTCAGTAGTCCATTTTGCCACGTAATCGGCTTTTGCTTCTTCAAGAGAGTCTCTCTCACTGATGAGAAGCTCTGCCCCTGAGAGTGCATGGCCCTGTCCAGCTGATATCTTGCTTACAGAGAAACCTGCAGATGCAAGCGGCCTGTCGATCATTACGATGGAATCTGCCTGTGCCCACTCATCATCCGCATATCTGTAAAGGATACCGTCAACTACCTTGAATCTGATGTCAGATGCCTGGTCGTATCCAAAAGGTACAGAAGTTTCAGTCAATGTGTAGACAGTGTCATAGCTCGCTTCGAACTCGTGAGCTGCGTCAGCGGCGCTGACCCATGAATCCGCATTCACTGTGTTGTCTGCGGAGTCTTTCCTGATTATCTTCAGACCGGCTCCTGCAACAAAGTTGTTTGCTCCGTCTTCCTTGCTGATGGTTATGTTCATTGCCGGTTTCGAATTCTCAAAGGTGTAAGCGGCCGCGTTGTTCGATACGGCCACTTCAAATGGTTCAGTCTCCAGGACATAGCCGTCATGAACCTGAAGCTGCGTCACCACATATGTGGTATTGTTCCTGATCTTTCCGCCTATGGCCTTTGCAGTACCGTCAGCCTTTGTAACCACTGTTCTGACAAGATTTCCTGCCTGGTCTCTGATCACAAAAGTCGAATTGGAGAGAGTCACGTTATGGTCTTCTCTGTCGACGTTTGTGATGACGATCTTAGCAAGTTTGGATGCCTTGCCGCCAACTGTAGACAGCACTTTTGCATCCATATTTACGTCAGTGATATTTTCGCCGGTGTATCCGCTTATGGAAACTGTATTTCCAAAATCCCTGGCACTTAAATCCACTGCTGTTGCAGAGTAGGTGATGTAATATGCATTTGTATTGTCTTCTTCTTCAGCAAGTCTGATGGTGAGAACCGTACGTCCCGCATCGTTTATTTTCGTGGAAACCGTATACCCGCTTTCCTCCGTACCGCTGCTGGCAACCTCGCCTGTGGCGGCATCAACCGTTCCGATGTACAGCTTCACTGAAGAGACATCCAGATCCATGCTGGCACCCAGAGTATCGGTGATCAGCAGATTTTCAGGAAGCTGGATCTGGTTTGCATTAAATGTAACGACGTAATCTGCAGAGAGATTATCTTCATCGATGGTTGCTGTCTTAAGAACAACCGTATTTGTGAAGTCAGTTGTCGCGGAATCGCTCTCTGTAATCAGGTCATCATCTTCCGAAAGGGTATGAATAATGTCTGCTGTATCTGTGTAGAGGTCAGCGGTATTCTCGATGCTTACGGTCTTTGATTTGACTGCAGTATCCAGTAAAGTGTGATCCGTTACCTTTGCTGTGAAGGTGATGACGGATTTTGCGTCAGCTGTGCCGACTTCGCTGTCCTCCACGTCATCTGCATATACGATCAGTTTTCCGTCTGTATATGTATATCCCGGTCCGGAAGCATCTGTGGGGGAGAGCTCGTCCCCGTTGAGCTTTACAGAGCCCTCCACAAGTTCCAGTCCCGCAGAACCCAGATCATCCGCGACGGAAACACCGGTCATGAGCATCAGGTTGTCATTTACTTCAACCGTGTAATCGATCTCGTGTGTGTCGTAGTTGTAGTCACCGGCTGTCAGATCGATGACTTCACTGTAGTAAGTGCAGTCGCCTTTGATCGTAATGCCCTCTTCACCCAGCTCATTAGCATAGAGCGTAAACGGATCGTAGTAGACTTTATTTGTATTCTTCGACCAAACATTTGCCTGGCTGGTCTTGAGTTCAGTAACCACCTTAAACGTAACGGTTTCTTCGTCTGCTGCATTTCCTATATCAAATGTAATGATATTTCCGTTCTCTGTGATCTCTGCATCGCTGACTACTTCATTTATATCGGAAGAAACATATGTCTGATCAGCCGGAACAGATTCGAGAATCCGCGCCCCCGTCAGTTTCTGTTTCTCACGGTTGACTGTAACAGTCCATGTGATCCGGTGTGTCGCAGGGTCATATTTGCTGCTTTTGCCTGTGGATACCGAGATACCGGCGTTCGTAGTGATCGTGCATCCCACCTTCATGGAAGGCCCCTGTACCTCGACCCAGTTTCCGCTGCCGCTGCCCTTTTCATACTCGTAAGTCATGAAAGCCGTATTGTTAGGAGCTTTTGAGTGATTGGTCCTGAGGTAGTCAGTATAGTTGGATAATAATGTTCTGTAGGTGATCACAAACTCGTCTCCGGCTGCCGCGGAATCGAACTTTACGTACCATGTGTAGCCGTCTTCCGGAGTGGTGACCAGCGTATAATCAGCGGCATCCATCGCAGCGCCGTTTTTGCTGACAGCAACGGAGGACTCGTCCAGAGAAAACTCATAGTTGCCGGAGTTTTCTCCGAGGATCATGTAATCGTAAACGATCAGGTTCTTAAGAGCGTAATCGTTGGTGTCCACAGTAATGGACCATTCGCCTACGCCCTGATCCGAGCTGTTCTTTGTAAACTTTCCATTAACATTATTAATGGCCTTTGAAAGGCTTGCGATGTTCTTTACAGGCACAACAATCGCTTCGCCGTTTGCTGAAGCTATGGCATCATCTGCGGAAGCACTTTCAGCTATTCTTGCATCATTGGTAACTGTCTTGTTTTTTAAAGCCTTTGCCGCTCCGCCGTTTCCGAGGAAATCCACGTCGGCATCATATGTAATGACAGTTTCCCCGCCGGGAGTAGTGTTAACTTCGTCTCCGGTGAGAACATACGTGATAGTCGTGTTGTTATCAGCATCTTCTGCCACTGTAAGTCTGTCGTTATCAATGGTGAGCGGTGTCCCACCGACAGCAATGGCGATGCTGTCTTCATCCAGCACCTGGCCGGCATCCAGAACGCCTTCAAATGTGTAGCCGTTTTCCGAATAATCCACCGGATTATCTGCATTGGTGATCGTTGTTGTCCATGTAACAGTCTCTGAACCGTCGGGGACTTCTCCGTAGGTGGTCATGGAAGGAACTTCCGAAGAATTGTCGCTGATGGAGAACGTATAGGTCTGATCTCCGATGGTCAGATCGTAGCTAGTGGCATTGCCGATCTTTTCTTCATCCAGTGTGAATGTCACAACAAAGTCTTCGACAGTGAGTTCTGTGTCGTCCTCGATGCCTGGTTCCACCTTGAAGGTCACATTTCCGTCTGTATCAACAGAAATCTCTCCCACGTGAAGGAGCCCGTCTTCATCATTCACATCAACAGATGAGGACAATGAGCCCGATAAATTGATGTCGGAAACATTGATATCCGGCAGGTTGTATGTTTCCCCGGACTGAATGACTATGGCATCATCATCGTATCCGTCCGTACTTGATGAGATGACTATTCCGCTTTTAAAGATATATGAAACGGATAACCCATCTGAAAAACTGACGGAATCTCCCGATGAGAGTTCCGTATCGCCATTTTTCAGGATGACAGATTCGATAAGTGCCCACTCATCCGAATCCTGAGATGAACCGTCTCCTGCGAATGCCATAAGACCGGTGCCGATGGCGTTAAATAACACCATGGTAACCATAAATACTGCTAAAAATCGATTCTTCATCTTAACGTGCCCCTTCAGTTATGGAATATTGATAAATATAGTCGCAAAAAAGCCGACGTTACTACTTTATCAGATAATCAGTTTCAAGTAAATCTCTTTTAATTCGTTTCCATAATATATGCAGGAAAAATAAATAAATCTATTCAGAATAAAAGGAGTATTCATTCATATAAACCCGGTGCAGCACCCGGAAAATGATCAGAATCTGTGTTGCCTGAAAAAAATTGCCGTGTACTGAAAAAAGTACTTACATCGCCGGGTGGGTTGGTGGTATAGTATGGGTTAATTATTGGTAGTCGCAGAAACGGAAACGCCGTTCGAGATGAAAGATTCTCGGCGGCGTTTTTTTGCTGCTGACGATTTTGGTGAGGAGACCGCTGAATGATCGCAAAGGGTTAATTGCGGGTGCATGGCGCACCGGATCCCGACAGGCGAATGGCCGGCGGTTTCAGTATTGATAAAGAAAGGAATTGAAAATGCCAAAGAATTTATTTGAAGAAGTCGTATTTACTGCTGTTATGTCATTATTTATGGTTTATGGAATGATCTGCTACAACATGTCAGTCGCTATGGGAGGATGCACGGACCAGGTGTTCCTCATGGCCTTCAGTGAGCTGAAGATCATGTGGCCGGTGGCATTCATCCTGGAAATGTTCGTGGTTGGAAAGATCGCGCCGATCATGGCATTCAAGGTTGTGGATCCCCGGAAGGACAGACCGCAGTTCATCACTTATGCCATCTCTTTCTGCATCTGCGCGCTGATGTGCCCGCTGATGAGCCTGGTTGCAACCATTCTCTTCAATGAACCTTCTGTGGGAACCTACGCACAGACCTGGGCCATGAATCTGCCTGCAGCATATCTCTGGCAGTTCGTAGTAGTTGGACCTGTGACCCGCTTCCTGTTCAGAGCTGCTTTCCGCAGAAGTGAAGCAAAGGTTGAAAATGCTGAGGGAATAGCGGCGTAGCCGGCTTGTATGACTGCGTCACATGTGCTAAAATATCACGTAAATTGCAATTGTATGTAATCGATTGAATTATCATTGATTGCGATCGATATTACTCTTATTAATACCGGAGGACGTGCTCTTCATGGATGAAAAGAGCTGCCGGATCCGGACAGGAGGAAAAGACATGAACGCAGAAGAAATAATCCGTTACATATCGGAATCAAAGAAGACTACACCGGTGAGACTTTTCGTCAAGGAAAAGGAAGCTGTGGACTACGGTTCGGCAAAGGTGTTCGGCGCCGGAGACAAGATCGTGTTCGGTGACTGGAACGAGCTGAAGGACATCCTGGATGCAAACAGGGACAAGATCGAAGATATCGTGATCGAGAACGATGCGAGAAATACAGGGGTTCCACTTTTGGATATGAAGGAGATCCCTGCGAGGATCGAGCCGGGCGCGATCATCCGTGAGAAAGTTGCCATCGGAAAGAATGCAGTAATAATGATGGGTGCTACCATCAATATAGGCGCAGAGATCGGTGAAGGCACCATGATCGACATGGGTGCAATCCTGGGTGGCAGAGCCATCGTTGGAAAGCATTGCCACATCGGCGCAGGCGCTGTGCTGGCGGGCGTTATCGAGCCGGCAAGCGCGACTCCGGTAATCGTTGAGGACGACGTTCTGGTTGGCGCAAATGCCGTTGTCATCGAGGGTGTTCACGTAGGTAAGGGCGCAGTTGTCGCTGCAGGTGCTGTTGTCGTGGAGGATGTTCCTGACAACGCGGTTGTTGCGGGCTGCCCTGCTCAGATAATCAAGATGAAGGACCAGCAGACCATCGACAAGACCGCTCTTGAGGATGATCTGAGAAAGCTGTAGCTACCGCTGCGGCCGGAGGGTTTCAGGGGGCTGCGGTTCAGACCGCGGCCTCTGTTTTTCCGGGAGGTTTTCGATATGATGAAAGAACATTTAAACAGCGTGATGTATGAGGCCCGTCACAGTGCCATACGCCAGTTTTCAAATCTGGCAAAGGCAACACCGGGCTGCGTGATGCTGACTCTGGGAGAGCCGGACTTTGACACCCCTGAAGAGGTGAAGGCAGAGGTCTCCAAGGCATTTGAAAATCACGAGACTCACTACATCGCCAACAACGGATCCCCCGAACTACGACGGAGGATCGCAGAGTTTGAAAATGAAAAGAACGGGCATCACTATACGGAAGAAAATGTGATAGTAACAGCCGGAGCTGAGGAGGGCGTGTTCATAGCTCTATTCGGGATACTCAATCCCGGGGACGAGGTCATAGCACCTGTTCCGGCTTTCATGGTATATGAAGAGATCACAAAGATGTGCCGGGGAAAGTTCGTGCCGCTGGATACCACAGACAACGGTTTTCAGATCGATCCCGAAAGGCTGGAGTCGCTGATCACTGAACGCACCAGAGCCATAGTGCTGAACACGCCGAACAATCCTACGGGATGTGTGCTGAACAGGGCAAGTCTGGATGCGGTTTACGAGGCTGTAAAGGACAGGGACATCTTCGTCATCGCCGACGATGTGTACCAGCAGCTGGTCTACACTGACGACTGTCACAGCATCGCGGAGTATGAGGGCCTGGGGGACAAGCTGATCCTGGTTCAGTCTTTTTCCAAACCTTATGCCATGACCGGCTGGAGAATGGGCTACATGTGCATGGATGCGGACATCCGGGAACGTTTTGAACTGATCCATCAGTTCATGATCACCTCCACGCCGGCTCCGTTCCAGAGGGCTGCGCTCAAGGCTCTGGATGCGGATACCTCCGGATTCCTGGAGACATACAGAAAGCGCAGGAGCTTCATGCTGAAGAGACTTGCAGAGATAGGCCTCGAGGTGACGGAACCCGAGGGCGCTTTTTACGTTTTCCCGTCGATCAGGAAATTCGGACTGACTTCCGCAGAGTTCTGCAATCGCATGATAAAGGAAGTGAAGCTTGCGGCTACTCCGGGTTTCGCCTTCGGGGCGGACGATTTTATACGTCTGACCTACTGCTACAGCGACGGCGAGCTGGAGGAAGGCATGAAGAGACTTGAGGAATTTGTCCGCAAGCTGGAAAAAGAAGGACAGGGCTGAGACTGAATTTTTCCGGCCGGTAAGAGAAGCCCGGAAGGGACCGACGGCCGGAGAACAGCAAGTATGATCGGGAACTGACGACGGAGGGAGTGGCCATGATAAACTGGCTTAAAGAAGCGGAGCAGATCGAACAGGAGATCATCGGGCTCAGAAGAGATATACACAGGCATCCGGAGCTGGGAAAT
>JAIKWW010000028.1 GCA_024684465.1 Clostridia bacterium
TCCGCTGGTTCCGGAGAGACTGACACGCATGTACGGGGAACTTGACGGAAAGAAGGTGCTGGTGGTCCATCAGGCCGTGATGGCTGAGACCATATGTGACGGGATAAAAGAAGCGAGCCCGGCAGCGGAGATTACAGCAGCGACGTGGTTTTCCAGAAAAAAAGCACAGAGGGACATACCCCTCAGGGAGGATATTCTGTATCTGACAGAGGAAGACCAGTTTGTTAATCTGGTCAGGGAAGGCGGATTCGACGTGATCATAGCCGATGATACAATGAAGCGGGCAATTCGTGAATTTAAAGGTACTTTTATCGATCTGCCGCATTTTGCGGTTTCAGGAAGGACTGAGCAGAATGGATAACGGAATTATTACTGAAAGGATCTGCGTATACGGCATTGTCCAGGGCGTGGGCTTCAGACCATTCGTAAGCAGAGCTGCTGACAGGGCGGGAGTCCGGGGCAGCGTCTGCAACAGAGGTTCCTATGTGGAAATATTCGCCCAGGGGACCAGGGCCGAGATAGACGGACTGATGCATTCACTTCAGCATGAAGCTCCCGAGAGGTCAGCTATTCTTAAAATCGATGAGAGACCATACGACAGTGATGTGGTATATGAAAGATTTGACATCGTGGACAGTGCAAGGGAAAAAGGAGCGATTTTCGTCTCGCCGGATATCGCCATCTGTCCCAAGTGCAAGAGCGAATTGTATGACAGGAATGACAGACGATACCTTCATCCTTTCATAAATTGCACAGCATGCGGTCCGAGACTTACGATCCTGGACTCCATGCCCTACGACCGTGAAAGAACCAGCATGGGTGAATTTCCTATGTGTCCAAAGTGCAATTACGAATACATCACACCGGAGACACGGAGGTATGACGCCCAGCCGGTATGCTGCAACGACTGCGGCCCGGAGGTTTACATAGTAGGCACGGATATCTCGGGACGGGAAGCGATAACCGCAGCCAGGAAAAAGATCCGTGAGGGCGGAATTATCGCGATAAAAGGTATAGGCGGATTTCACCTGTGCTGTGATGCCACCAATGAGATAGCAGTCATGCGTCTCCGCAAGCTGAAACCGAGGCCGTCCAAACCGTTTGCGGTTATGGCAAAGGATCTGGATACCGCAAGGCGTGAGGCGGTAATTACGCCGGAGCAGGAGGAAATCCTGGACGGTCATCAGAAACCAATCATACTTCTGGAGAAATGTGCCGGAGGCAAACTGGCGCCGTCCATCGCCCCTGATAACCCGAAGGTGGGAATCATGCTCCCGTATGCTCCGGTTCAGCTGCTGCTCTTCGATTATGATGACGGCCTGGAAATGCCTGATGTGTTCGTCATGACCAGCGCAAATGTTTCCGGAGCACCGATCGTCAGAGATGATGAGACTGCACTGAAAGAGATCTCTCACATGGTTGATATGATCCTTTCGAATAACAGAAAGATCCGTATGAGAGCCGATGATACGGTAATGGATTTTTACGACGGCAAACCGTACATGATCAGAAGGTCCCGGGGTTATGCGCCACTTCCTTTCATGCTGGATGACAGTCTGAAGGGCACGACTCTGGGAATAGGAGGCGAATTGAAAAACACCTTCTGTCTCTCATTTGACAATCTGTTTTATCCCTCTCCGTATGTGGGGGATATGGCGGATGTGAGAACTGTGAGAGCCCTGGAAGAGACCGTGGAGCGGATGTCCCAGCTGCTGGAGATCAGACCGGAGATCATCGCCTGCGACCTTCACCCGAGATATAACACTGTCGTTGTGGCTGAGAGTCTGGCAAAGGAGTGGGATGTTCCCCTAATAAGGATCCAGCATCACTACGCTCACGTCTTGTCCTGCATGGCGGAAAATGAATATCTGGAACCGGTAATCGGAGTTTCCTTCGACGGGACTGGGTATGGCACCGACGGCACCATATGGGGCGGTGAAATACTCAGGGCTTCCTGTACCGGATTCGAAAGACTTGGGCATATTGCCGGATTTCCTCAGGCGGGAGGAGACCTCTCCGCAAAGGAAGGCTGGCGGATCGCGGCGGGTATGATCCACCGCATCGAAAAGGATATGTCAGTGGGACAGAAGATCGCTGAAAAGCTGAAGCTCTGCAGCAGTGAGGAGTTCGATCTTATCGGCAGGATGATAGATCACAATATAAATACGATCACTTCCACCAGTGCCGGAAGACTGTTCGACGCGGTAAGTGCGATACTTGGAATCCGCAGAACCTCCAGCTTCGAGGGAGAAGCGTCCATGACGCTCCAGTTCGCGGCTGAGAGATATGCTGCAGAGAATGGAATGATTCCGGGAGCAGGTTCGCTGCCGGATGGGATCATTAATATGAATGAAGGGAGCATCGTTCTTCCTTCCGGAGATATCGTCCGTGATATGATCGAGTCCAGATTGTCCGGCGTACAGCCGGATGTGCTGGCGTGGAAATTCCACAATGTCCTGGCGGCGGAGATAGTTGAGGCCTGCAGGAGGGCGTCCGAAATAACAGGTCTTCGCACTGTGGCACTCACAGGCGGGGTTTTTCAGAACAGAGTCCTTCTGGCAATCTGTGACAGCCAGCTGAAGAGGGACGGCTTTAAGGTACTGAAGCACAGCATGCTCCCGGCAAATGACGGCGGCATCGCGCTGGGACAGGCGCTGGCGGCAGCGGTGCATCTTCAGAAGATGAAATAGAGAAAAGGAGGCAGTGAATATGTGTGTTGGATTATCAGCAAGAGTAGTAAAGGTTAAGGACGGGACAGCTGTGATAGACGCATCCGGTGCAAGACGTGAGGTGTCAGCTGAACTGATCGAAAATCTCAATCCTGGGGATTATGTAATGGTTCATGCCGGAGCGGCAATAGCTAAGATCACATCCGATGACGATGAGGAATCGGCAGTTGTAATGGAGAAGATTCAATGAATGAACAAGCTTTAAAGGCTAAGGCCATAATCGAGAATTACTCCGGACCCGAACTCAGGATAATGGAAGTGTGCGGAACTCATACTCACGAGATCTTCAGGATGGGCATCCGCAGTATACTTCCCGAAAATGTGAATCTCATTTCCGGACCGGGATGTCCCGTTTGCGTTACGCCGGTGGGGTTTATCGATGAGGCGCTGATGCTTGCGCTGGAGAAAAATGTCACCATATGTACCTTCGGGGATCTGGTAAGGGTGCCGGGTTCTGAAACGAGTCTTGCGGGAGCACGCAGCCAGGGTGCCAGGGTGCAGGTTGTGTATTCCCCACTGGACGCATATGAACTTGCCCGTGATAATCCGGATGAACAGGTATGCTTCCTGGCGGTGGGATTTGAGACCACCACACCTGCAGCCTGCATTGCGGTGGATAAGGCGAGGGAGAACGGCGTGGATAATTTCACTCTTCTCACTGCAAACAAGACCATGGTAAACGCTTACCGTGCATTAAAGGGGAGTGCTGACGCATTCCTGTATCCTGGACATGTGAATGCCATCACCGGAACTTCTGCCTGTGAGAAACTGGCGGAGGAAGGCATTTACGGAGTCGTTGCCGGCTTTACTGCCAGCGAGCTTCTCACGGCTATAGCTGTTACGATCACCAGACTTACGGAGGGAAAACCCTTCTTTGAAAACTGCTATCCCAGAGTTGTTACGAGAGAGGGCAGTGTAAAGGGGATGCGGCTGATGGAAAAGGTTATGGAACCGTGTGATGCAGAATGGAGAGGACTGGGCGTGATACCGGATTCGGGTCTTCGCCTCAATGATGAATACAGGAATTTTGATGCCCGTTTCAGATTTGATATTCCCGAAATCAGGGGAAAGGGTAATCCGGCGTGCAGATGCGGGGATGTGCTCCAGGGAAAATGCAGACCGTCAGATTGTCCGCTGTTCGGCAAAGTCTGTACACCTCAGCATGCGGTGGGTTCATGCATGGTTTCCAACGAGGGTACCTGCTCGGCATACTACCAGTACGATTTTATTTTGCAGCAGGCCAGACAGCAAGCCGCTCAGAAGTAGAAGTTTATGTTTCAGCACAGGAAAGGAACTGATAAAATGGACAATGTAGTTACTCTTGCCCACGGAGCAGGAGGCAGACAGACATCAGAGCTCATAGATAAAGTTTTTGGAAGGTATTTTGCAAATCCGGATCTCACGGCTGACGATGCGGCAGTACTGGATGTGGACAAGGGCCGGATGGCTGTGTCCACGGACGGATTCATCGTATCGCCTTACGAGTTCCCCGGCGGAAATATCGGCAAACTCAGCATTTGCGGAACAGTGAATGACATTTCCTGCATGGGAGCGAGACCGAAGTATCTGACCTGTTCATTTGTCATAGAGGAAGGTTTCCCTATGGACAAGCTGGAGGAAATAGCGGCTTCAATGGCGGCCACTGCGAAGGAAGTGGGTGTGGAGATCGTTGCAGGAGACACAAAGGTTGCAGGTAAGGGCCAGGTAGACGGTCTTTTTATCACCACCACAGGTATCGGGGAAATGCTCCCGGAAGCAAACACCTCCGGCGCATTTGCAAAGCCCGGGGACGCGATTATCGTGACCCGGGATATAGGACGCCACGGCTGCACGATACTGCTGGCCAGAAACGATTTCGCCATCGATGCGGACGTGACCAGCGACTGTGCTCCCCTGTGGGAGGCTGTGGAAAGCATGCTGGATGCATCGAAGGACATTCATGTTATCCGTGATGCCACAAGAGGCGGAGTGGGCACAGTTCTCTATGAGATCGCGGGACAGAGCAATGTGGGAATCAGACTGGATCAGGAGAAGATCCCGGTGGATCCTGCTGTAAAGGGTGTCTGCGGGATGCTGGGGCTTGAGCCTCTCTATCTGGCTTGCGAAGGAGCACTGGTGGTCGTTGTTCCAAAGGATGATGTTCCGGCTGTTTTGGATGCACTCCACAGGGGTAAATACACTTCGAATGCAGCAGTTATTGGGGAAGTTGTGGATGACATGCCCGGAAGCGTCATGATGAGAACTGAGATCGGCTCCGAAACACTTCTCTCTCAGCCTGCGGGAGAACTTCTTCCGCGCATATGCTGACATCGATTATTGAAAGGAAAGACTTGTGATGGATAACAGGGTTGCATTGATAGGCATCATCGTGGAGGAAGCCGCTTCCGCAGCAAAGGTGAATGAGATCCTTCACGAATACGGACAGTATATCGTGGGAAGGATGGGAATCCCCTACAGGGAGCGCAACATCAATATAATAAGCGTGGTGGTGGATGCTCCCCAGAGCATAATCAGTGCGATCTCCGGAAAGATAGGCAGTCTTCCGCAGGTGAGTGCAAAGACATCGTACGCCAAAGCGCTGTCCGAAGCATAGGAGTAGTATTGGGAGAATAACGTAATGGAAATAGTTGATAAGCTTGAGATCGTCACAGAGGAAATCCTGGAGGATTATAACCGGGACAGGGATATTGACAAGAGGCAGGGATTTGACCAGCCGGATAATGATGTGATCATCGATGTACTCACAAACATGTCACATGTGCTTTTCCCGGGATATTACAGGGAGAAGGGCTATCGGAGCTACAATTACAAGAACAGGATATCTGTCCTTCTCGAGGATATAACCCACAAGCTGAAAAAACAGATGACAAAGGCGCTCCGCTACCGTCCCGGCAATGAAGATACGACATACGATGAGCGGGCAGAGCAGGCAGAGGCCATCGTCATTCAGTTTCTGGCGGAGATTCCTACACTGAGAGCCTATCTGGACACAGATCTGCAGGCTTTCTACGAAGGAGACCCTGCTGCGGCAAACAAGGAGGAAATCGTTCTCTGTTATCCGGGCTTTATGGCGACGGTGGTCAACCGCATAGCTCACATTCTGTTCAAACTGGATGTGCCGCTCATTCCGAGGATGATGACGGAATATGCCCACAGCAAGACCGGTATAGATATTCACCCGGGTGCAACGATAGGAAAGTACTTCTTTATGGATCACGGCACAGGTATCGTAATAGGTGAGACTACCGTCATCGGTGAACATGTGAAGATTTATCAGGGTGTTACACTGGGTGCGCTTTCTACCAGAGGCGGACAGAGTCTCAGGGGTAAGAAGCGTCATCCGAATATTCAGGATAACGTGACTATTTACGCAAATGCGTCCATATTGGGCGGAGACACGGTAATCGGCGAGGGCTCCGTGATCGGAGGCAACGTTTTTATAACGAAAAGTGTCCGTCCTAATTCACTGATCAGCGTAAAGACCCAGGAGCAGCTCATAAGTAACGGCGGTTACGTGGAAGTCTGATCTGTATTAATGAATATCGTGCGGCTCCGCCGCAAAACATAAAACAGCTGCAACCACAGATATCATCGGACGATGGGGCAGCTGTCTTTTTATGTGGATGTAATAAATGGGCGTTTTAAAATGAGAAAAATATGTGCATTTGTCTCATAATGAGAAAATATGCGAGTTTTCTCAATTGAACCGGCGGGCAGTTTGCGTAAAATAATAATTAAAGTTGAACAAAACTAAATTGTGCAAAATATAAATTTGCAATGGTGGTAAATTTTATGAATAAGGTTGAATTGTTAAAAGAATTAGCAAAGGGCTGGTTTGGTAATTCTCAGCAGCATTCCATTCACGCACAGCTTTTGAGGCAGAGAGGCTTCGGCAAGCTGGGTGACAAGATCATGGAAGAATCTGAAGAGGAATGGGAAGAGGCAAAGAAGGTAAATGCCCGCCTCATTGAAATGGGAGAGACTCCGGTTGTTGCTATTCAGGAATATCCGGTTATTACAGATATTAAAGAGATGTTGGAATATGACTGCAAGGACAGTGCCGAGGCGCTGCCTATGATGAGCAAGTCCCTGGCCATGTTCGATGACGACTTCGTTACGAAGAACATGATCCAGCAGTTCATCGTGGACGAGCAGGAGCACTTCAACTGGGTTCGCCAGCATCTCAACATCATTGAAGAGATCGGATACGAGAACTATCTGATCGAACAGCTTGGCTGATCGTTATTTAGATGAGAGGAGAATTTTAATCTATGAGCAAAGTATTAGTAGCATTCTTTTCCGCTACGGGTATTACCGCAAACATCGCAGATGAACTGGCAAAGGCAGAGAATGCAGATCGTTTTGAGATCAAGGCGGAAGTTCCTTACACAAAGGAAGATCTGGACTACACTGTAAAAGACGCCCGCAGCAATCTGGAAATGGCTGACGAGTCATGCCGTCCGGCTATGGTGGGACACGTGGATAACATGTCCGACTACGACGTGGTATTCGTGGGATTCCCGATCTGGTGGGGCCGCGAGCCGAGCATCATCGACACCTTCCTGGAGGCACACGATCTCAGCGGAAAGAAGATCGTTCCGTTCTGCACATCCGGAACCACAGGCGTGGAGAAGGCTGTGGAGCACATCAAGGGCATCGTCGGCGATGCAGCGACTGTTTCTGAAGGCAAGAGACTGGGCTCAGACGGAACGAAAGAAGAAGTTAAGCTCTGGACTGAACTCCTCGGCTTTTAATCATTGAAATAAAAAGAACAGATCTTACATAAGGCACCCGGCCTGCAGCATTCATTGCAGGCCGGGCGCTTTTTGTATAAAGAAAACCCTGCGTTAGACGCAGGGTTCCGTAGATGCTATGCGTTTGACCAGAAATCCTCCTTAAACTATGATCTAGTTGCGGTCTGCCAACTGCAACAGAATCAAATTAAGGAGGATCACATGGGTCTTAATGACGTAAACAGTTTAGCCCATTCAAAGTGGAATTGCAAATATCACGTAGTGTTTGCACCGAAGTACAGACGTAAGGTGCTATACGGAGAGAAACGAATAGCGATTGGGAAAATCTTACGATCACTATGCGAATGGAAAGGCGTAAAAATAGTTCAAGCAGAAATGTGTCCGGACCATGTACATATGCTGATAGAGATTCCGCCGAAGATTGCAGTGTCATCATTTATGGGTTATCTAAAAGGAAAGAGCAGTACGATGATATATGTTTTTAATCGTGTCGAATATAGAAAGTGAGTTTTTGACATAATCACACGCATTTGATTTGTGTTTTTGACAAAACCGAAGAGTTTTGGCTTGTGTTTTTGACGGAGGAGGTTTATCTTATTTATAGAATTGAATTACAGGTATGAGGTCGAAAATGGAATTAAAAAGAAAAAGCAGTAGGATCATAAGAGAATGGTATCATACGAGCAAAAAGGCGCTTTTGATAAAGGGAGCACGTCAGGTAGGAAAGACGTATCTGATCAGAAACGTATTAAAAGAAGAAGGAGCAGACCTTTTTGAGATTAATCTGATCAACGCACCGCGGGCAATATCGGTTCTTAAGCAGGCAGGCTCGATTGATGAACTGATCATGGGCTTATCTACCATAAGCGAGCAGATAATCACAAAAGGAAAAACGGTTGTCTTTATTGATGAAGTCCAACGATTTAAAGAGATGATAACTAAGATTAAATTCTGGGTGGATGATGGCAGCTTAAAATTTGTCTTAAGTGGATCTCATCTTGGCGTTGAACTGACAAATATTGATTCAGCCCCGGTCGGATATTTGAGCACGCACGAAATGTATCCTCTGGACTTTGAGGAGTTTCTTCAGACTGCACAGATTAGTCCCGAGACCATAGATAGCTTAAGAAATTCCTTTGAAAACCGTAGTCCGGTAATGGATGCAGTGAATGATAAGATGATGGAATTATTTACAAGATATCTTATGGTAGGCGGAATGCCGGAAGCTGTCTGTGTCTATGCGGAAACAAAAAATATAAATAAGGTAATGGAAGTGCATAGGGACATAGTAAGACAGTATAAGCTTGATTTCACTCAGTATGAAGCAGAGAATAAAAGACTGCTTTTAACCAATGTATACGACCTGATCCCCGCTGAGCTATTAAAACAAAATAAGAGGTTTATTATTTCTGATCTGAAAAAGGGGTTACATTATGAGCGCAATGAGAATACTTTTTTGTGGCTGAGAAAGGCAGGTGTGGCGATAGCATCATTTAATGCGACCGAGCCAAGAATTCCGTTAAAATTGAATGAGAAACAAAGTCTTTTTAAGCTTTTTTTGTCAGATGCCGGAATGCTTACTTCCCTTTATGGTATGTCAACGAAAAATATGCTGCTTACAGGTGACAGTAATCTAAATGCGGGAGGTATATATGAAAATGTGGTCGCCACAGAACTTATTTCCAAAGGTTTTTGCTGCTATTATTATAATTCCAACAGGCTTGGTGAGTTAGATTTTGTTGTCGAATATAAGGGAAACCCTCTTCCTATAGAGGTTAAAAGTGGAAAAGACTATACGATCCATTCTGCATTGAACAACTGTCTTAACAACCCGGAATATGAAATGCCGGAGGGGATTGTTTTTGCAAATTGTAACGTGGAGAAAAAGGGAAAGGTTACGTATCTTCCCATTTATATGATTATGTTTTTAGAAAGCGGAGATGAGCAGGAGTTGATCCTGTCATGATTCAAAGAGTTTAGGTTCTTATAAGGCAATGGTATTCACAGTATAATTCGGTTGCTCAACGAAATGAACGTCGAGACTGTATGTTTATTGTCCAAACTTCATGAAGCAAAACACCATATCAACGTAAAGGTGGATATGGACGAGCTTGATCTTACAAGTGCGGAAGCTAAGGCAACATATAAAGAGATTGAAGAATGGGTGCAGGAACACTACGGATTTCATGTAACAAATCTTAATATCGCTCAGGTAAAGCAGAAGCATGGAATCATAGAAAGAGAGAATTATAATAAGCCAAAATCAGAGGGTGCAAATCGTCCGGTGGACGATTGTTCTGCGCCGACCGGAGTGACAACGGAGACCAGCAGACAGCCGGGATGTCCGGAGGAAAAAGTTAAGGCGATAGAGGATGCTTTGAGGCATTTTCTGATGATATAGTAAACTAAAGAT
>JAIKWW010000049.1 GCA_024684465.1 Clostridia bacterium
CTGATCGATGCACCTTTCGATGAAGACTGGAAGTCGTCCATCTGCGAATCCTGCGGAAACTGCGCAGAGGCCTGCCCTACCGGTGCGCTCTCAAAGAAGAGAGAAAAGGAATACAGGGAGTGGGAGATCACCAGAGTTCGCACCACCTGCCCGCACTGTGCAACGGGCTGCCAGTATGACCTCATAGTAAAGAACAACAGAGTCGTGGACGTGGAAGCGGCTGACGGTCCGTCAAATCACGGAAGACTCTGCGTCAAGGGACGTTCCGGAAGCTTTGACTTCGTCCACTCTCCTGACCGCATAAAGTACCCGCTGATCAAGAACAGAGAGACCGGCGAGTTCGAACGTGCAACCTGGGATGAAGCCCTGGATCTGGTGGCATCGAAGTTCATGGCGATCAGGAATGAATACGGTCCTGACTCGCTGGCTGGATTCGCGTGCTCCCGTTCTCCTAACGAGGACATCTACATGGTCCAGAAGATGGTGCGCACCTGCTTCGGAACCAATAACACGGACAACTGTGCCCGTGTGTGCCACTCCGCCTCCGTATCCGGTCTGGCCATGACACTGGGTTCGGGTGCCATGACAAATCCGATTCAGGATATCACCCACGACGTGGACTGCATCCTTCTGGTGGGTTCCAACCCTGAAGAGGCGCATCCGGTTGTGGGCATGCAGATCAGAGAGGCTGTCCGCAGGGGCACCAGGCTGATCGTCGTGGATCCCCGTGACATCGGGCTCACACAGGTTGCCGACATCCACCTGAAGCTGAAGCCGGGTACCAACATCATGTTCGCCAACGGCATGATGCACATCATGATAAGGGACGGTCTCATCGATGAGAAATTCATCGCGGAACGCACAGAAGGTTTCGAAACTCTCAGGGAAATCGTGAAGGACTATACTCCGGAAAAAGTTGCGGAAGCATGCCACATTGATAAGGACATGCTCGTAGAAGCGGCTCACATGTATGCGAAGGCTGATAAAGCTCCGATCATATACTGTCTCGGCGTTACGGAGCACTCCAGCGGAACCGTGGGCGTCATGTCCATGTCCAACATGGCTATGCTCTGCGGCAAACTGGGACGTCCGGGCTGCGGCGTGAATCCGCTCCGCGGACAGAACAACGTTCAGGGTGCCTGCGATATGGGTGCCATGCCGAACAAGTTCCCGGGCTACCAGGACGTGACCGACGAGGCTGTCCGGGAGAAGTTCGAGAAAGCCTGGGGCGTGAAGCTCCCGGGTGAGATCGGAACCCATGCCACCGACGTGTTCGGCAAGGCCATCAGCAAGGACATCCGCGGTCTGTACATCTACGGCGAAGATCCGGCTGTCACCGATGCCGATCTCAGCCACATCCGCAAGGCTCTCTCCAGTCTGGACTTCTTCGTTATCCAGGAACTGTTCATGACAGAGACCGCTCAGTTCGCTGACGTGATCCTGCCGGGCATGAGCTATGCGGAAAAAGAAGGTACTTTCTCCAACACGGAGCGCCGCGTTCAGAGGGTCCGCAAGGCAGTGGATCTCACAAAGGATCCTTCCTTCGACATCCGTCCGGACACGGAGATCATAATCGACCTCATGAACCGCATGGGCTATCCTCAACCTCAGCTGACACCGGCTCAGATCATGGACGAGGTCGCTTCCCTGACGCCGAGCTTCGCAGGCATCAGTCACGAGAGACTGGACAGCGCAGAAGTTTCGGGACAGGGTCTCCAGTGGCCGTGCACCGCAAAAGACCATCCGGGAACCCCGATCATGCATGTGGGCAGGTTCTCCCGCGGACTGGGCTGGCTCTATCCTACCGAGTACTCGGATCCTTCCGAGCTCCCGGACAAGGACTATCCGCTGTATCTCATGACCGGACGTATTCTCTATCATTACACCACCCGCGCCATGACCGGACGCACTCCGGGACTCATGGAGATCGAAGGCAGTTCCTTCATCGAGATGAACACCATGGACGCGGCACGGCTGGGCATAAAGGACGGAGACATGGTGAGAGCCACTTCCAGAAGAGGTTCCATCCTCACCAGAGCCAGAGTGGGCGAAAAGGTTTCCGAAGGCGAAACCTGGATGCCGTTCCACTTCCCGGACGGAAATGCCAACGAACTCACCAACGCTTCTCTCGACCCGTTCTGCAGGATCCCTGAGTATAAGGTCTGCGCCATCAAAGTGGAAAAGGCTTAAAGAAGTAATAATAACCCCTGCCGCTGGCAGCGGGCAGACGCCGGTAACAGTACCAATGGCGGCTGCCCCGGGCTCCGGGCACAGACCACCCGCCCGCGGCAGCCGGTACTTCCGTAAATTAATAAACCGTGACCCCCCACGGGATTTCAAAGGTCTCAGCCTCTGATCCCCGGGAAGTCACGGTTTTTCATTTCAGTTATATTCAGTTCCGGCGCCGGCGCCCCACAGCCAGGCTCCGCTTGTATCCGGTTCACGCCAGCGTCGTTCCGTCAGTCCTCGCCCGCGCCGGCTACTCCACAGTCTTCTCATAGGCCGGACTCGCCTGAAGTTCCTCCAGCAGCTGAGATACCTGCTTACGGTAAACCGGATGTATCAGATACTGATCCAGTTCACACAGCGGTTTCAGTACGAAGTCCCGCTTGCTGATCTCAGGATGAGGGATCCTGAGGTCCGGCTCCGTTATTACCTGATCATCGTAAAAAAGGATGTCCAGATCAATGGTGCGTGGTCCCCAGTGTTCCTTGCGCTCCCGCTTCAGCTTCAGCTCGATGTCCTGCAGGAATCTCAGAAGCTCCCGGGGCTGCAGGAAGGTCTCGAAGCTCACTGCCCCGTTCAGGAACTCCGGCTGATCCTTCACCCCGTAAGGCTTAGTGCTGATGAGCCCCGACAGCTTCACATTTCTCACTCTGTCGCTCTCGCCGATCATGGCAACCGCCTCCCGGATGTTCTTTTCGCTGTCGCCAAGGTTTGAGCCAACCCCTACGTACACTCTGTGCCAGCCCCTGTCGATGGTCACTGAGACAGTCTTCATCGGGAACCTCACCGGCGCCCAAGGCTTCTGAACCTCCACCCTGACAGATTTTACGATCTCGTACTTTGTCAGCAGCAGGTGAGCGATCCTGTCAGCCAGTGTCTCGATCAGGTCCAGGCTTTCCCCTGCCACCAGCGCTGTCACCTCCTCGCACACAGCGCTGTAGTCCACTGTGTCGAAGCAGCTGTCCGTCTCCATGGACTTCGAAAAGTCCCCTCTCATCAGTATGGAGATCAGGAACTTGTGTCCCAGCGTCTTCTCCTCAGGGTTAACTCCGTGATATCCGAAACATTCCAGATCTTTTATCAGTATCTCATCCAACATTCTATTCCCTCATATCTGCCATCTCAGGATTCCGGATCCCAAATGATCAAAAATCCACTGTTTCAAACACGCTGTCACGGAAGTCCGCGCTTCTTTCTCCGCCGCCTCAGGCTTTGGAAACGCGGTCCGTGCGCCTGTGATGTACCTCTTTCTCCGCCCTGAGCACAGCGTCCGTCATGTCCAGCGCCCGGCGGTTTCCCTTTACATCGTGAACTCTGAATATGCTGCAGCCGGCTTTTCTGCCCAGCACGTTCAGGGCGATGGTACCCTCTTCTCTCTGATCCGTGGGAAGGTTAAGAGTGTTTCCGATCACCGACTTTCTGGAAATCCCCAGCAGAACCGGCATGCTCCCGCCGGTGAGCTTTCCAAGTTCCGCGATGCTCCACAGATTTTCCTCGTAAGTCTTCCCGAAACCGATACCCGGATCCAGTATGATATTCTCATCTTCGATCCCGGCCTCCTTCGCGATCTTCAGCGCTTCTGCCAGGTCAGCGGTCAAGACGTCACGATACTCACCGGGAGCATCCTTCTCTATCTTCGGTTCGTGATTGTGCATCACGCATACAGGCTTTCCACTCGCTGCCACCACTGCAGCCATCCGGTGCTCAGGATCTCCCGGCCAGCGAAGCCCCCAGATATCGTTGATCATATCTGCTCCCGCCGCAAGTGCTCCCTCGGCAACTTCAGGCTTGTAAGTGTCTACAGAAACCGGCACCTCCAGCTGCTCTTTCACAGCTCTGATCACCGGCACGATGCGTTCCAGTTCTTCTTCCACGGAGATCTGCGTGTACCCCGGCCTGGTGGACTCGCCGCCGATGTCTATTATGTCGGCTCCCTCTTCCACCATCTGCTCAGCCCTTCGAACAGCATCCTCCACAGTGTCGTAGCTGCCGCCGTCCGAAAAAGAGTCCGGCGTCACGTTCAGTATCCCCATGACCCACGCCCGATTTTCTTTTCCTGTAAACTCTCTTTTTCCGATCTTCATTCTTAAAACCTTTCTCCAGCCGGTCAAAATGCGATCAAATCCATAGTCGCCCCGGGATTTGATCGCATTCTTTTATCAGCGCAAATAATATTGATTGCAACAATGTCCGGACAGCAAACCTAGTAAGTAATGACCTCACAGCCGTCCTCGGTCACAAGCACCTGCACCTCCCACTGAGCTGAAGGGAGGCCGTCCTTTGTGTATATCGTCCAGCCGTTTTCCGCGTCTTCAAAGATTTCGTGACCACCCATGTTCACCATAGGTTCGATGGTGAAGCACATACCAGGCACCATGAGCATCTCCTCACCGCGCTTCGTGGTAAAGCCTACCCACGGTTCTTCGTGAAATTCCAGTCCGCAGCCATGACCGCCTATTTCCCTGACGATCGTATATCCGTTGTCCAGAGCGTGCTGATGAACCACCGAGCCCATATTGCCCAGCGGCTCCCATGGCTTTACCGCCTTGATTCCCAGCTCCACGCACTCCTTCGTCACGTCCACCAGCTTCTTCCACGCAGGATCCACATTGCCCAGGCAGAACATCCTGGAGGAATCAGAGAAGTATCCGTCTCTTATGGTAGAGACGTCCACGTTGATGATATCCCCGTCCTTCAGAATCTCATCCTTTGACGGGATGCCGTGGCATACCACATTGTTAACGGAAGTGCACACGCTCTTAGGGAACCCTTCATAGTCCAGCGGAGCCGGGATTCCCCCCATCTTCACCGTGGTGTTGTACACGATCTGATCTATCTCCTCAGTGCTCATGCCGATGTGGATCTTCTCAGCGATCTCGTCCAGCACTGCGATGTTGATCTCAGCACTGCGCTTTATCCCGGCGATGTCCTCCGGAGTCTTTATCAGATCCCTCGTGGGCACCTCGAAGCCCTGCATCTCGAACTCGTTGATCTTCTCATCGAAAGCCTCGTGGCATTTCTTGTATTTCTTTCCGCTGCCGCACCAGCAGAGGTCGTTCCGGTTCCATTTCGGATTTGTGAATCTCATTATAGCTTTCATCCTTTTCTGTTTATTTAATGCATTTATTATACACTCTGATCTCGCGAATTGTCGCGTTATACATTTCTAACCACCTAATAATACCCCAAAAGCCCGCCGTTGTTTAGGCTATTTCAAAAAAGAATATAAATATAAGAATTAATAAGGATATCCCCCGGATGTAAAAAAACGGAGCGGAAGACTCCGCCCCGTTTGCCGCTGTTACAATTCTTCTTCGTGCCCCGCCCTGACAATATATTCCACATTCCGTTCTATACGCTGGTCAATACCTGAAAGGACGTGGATCCTTGCACTCAGACGGCAGCTCCTGTCATCTATGTAACGGATGCTCTCGATCGCTTCCACACATTTTTCAGCCTCCAGCATGGCATCTATTCCGCCTCTGGCATTCAACAGCCCGGTCATCCGATTTCCGGATCTTCTCCATATAACGTTTCCCGACGAAGTCATCTCCACTCAGTCCCATAGCATTGATATACAGTTCATTTCTGAAGTTCATCGAACTTATCGCCCAGAAGATCCTTGAACTTTTGAGATATGCTGAGCCGGGAAGCTACAAAGAATGATGCATCCCTCAGGAGCTCTGCATCGACATCTGTCTTTCTTTCATCGATATCCTGCGCACAGATCATTCCAAGGAGCTCATTGCCCTCACAGACCGGCACAGTGAGCATGTTGTGAATATTCATCCTGCCGATGATGCCGGCAAGTTCAGGATTATCATTTTTTATGGAATCCGATCTTTCCAGGAGGTACTCCCCGCCGCTGCCGGACAGTCTCTCCATGAGTTCTGTGAATAATTCTTTCTGCCTTGAGTTGATATCAGTTCTGATCCTGACGTCACGGGATGTCCATTCGCAGATCGACTCTACCTCACGTCCGTCACCGGCCGTGATGAGATAAAAACTGTCAGCCTTCACGAAGGTACTTATTTCATCAAACATTTTCCGTACAGCCACATCGAACACTGTTTCCCTGGATACCACCTTTGCCACCTGAACAACGCATCTGGTCATGGATTTACGCTCATCAAGTTCAATGATCAGATTGTGCGGCAGGTCGTAATCGAACAAGGTGACTATACTATAGCCCGGTTCTTTTGCAGGTGCTGCGATAAAGTACACCCAGTGGCCCAGAATATAGTTGTATCTGTAGTCCTGTACAGTATTCCTGCTGACAGCTGAACTGTAAATATCTGACATCCATTGGGAATCAGGATTGTAGAAGATATCCTGATAACGTTGTCCCACCAGTTCTGACCTTTGCTGGCCAAACAGTCTGCAGTAGGCGTCGTTCACATTCACATACTCGTAATCCGCGATGCTGTTTTCCTGAGATTCGTCCATGATCGCTCTGACAAGCATGGTCGGCATAGGCAGATCCATGAAGATATCATCGTAGGTTTTCTTCTCATGGAGCTGCATTCTGGCTGCGATGAAATATGCGATGGATTCTGCAAATATCTGCATGTCAAAAGCCACATCCCTGCGGAAATTCTCTATTCCCAGATAGCCAACCATCCTTCCTTTGCAATAGATCGGTGAATTGACAAACCAGAGGATGCCGTGAGACTTGAAAAACTCATAATACTCAGGTTTTTCATCCCGAAGCAGCTCAACGCTCTCAAATACCACACTGGTGTTCTCCCTTAGGATTTCTCTCCAATATGCCAGATGTCCGAATTCCGGACTGTAACGTCCCTCTCCCGGCGCTTCGGATCCGTTCTTACGCCATTCATACGGGATCGAAGTGCCCCGGGAGCCATCAATACTCAGTACGAAGCATCTGTCACAGCCTGTGATTCTTCCCACATATTGCAGCAGATCAGACATTATCTTCTGCAGATCGGCATCCACATCCAGGATCCTCGCAGCTCCTATGACAGCGTCACTGGTCTGACGATTCTCGTTTATGAGCTTTTCACCGCGCTTTTCTTCGTCTATTATCTCGCAGATCAGGATACATGCTCCCGGTATCTGTGATGGCATCGCCGTAAACCGCAGCCAGTGATGTGTCGCTCCGTCATAGAGCTTTCTGTGAACCTGTTCGCCCAGCGAAGCCCTGTACGTGAGATGTATCCAGTTCTTGTCAGTTCGAGGAAATAACTCGAGATATCCCTTTCCGATGAGTTCACTGCGGCTCTTGCCCGTAAGTTCGCAGTAGACCTTGTTCACGAACAGGAAAACCATGTCTGACAGTTCCCCGTGTTCGTCCAGACGCGGTCTTACCACCACCGTCGGAAGAGGCAGATCCAGGTACGGATCCGGACTCACCAGCGAATCAACTTCGTCCAGCTGCTGATATTCTTCATTCCCCGCGCTGACTCTGTAATCTGCGATTTCCCAGACTTTGTAGATATTGTCTGCTTCACTTCCGGATGCGATGCCGTATTTTACGGTGAGAAGGCAGCTGTAACCATCTATCTCCGTTATCCGTTCTGTCATGTCCGCAAAATTCCGGATCAGATTGAAAATGCCATCGTATCCCGTTTCTCTGTCACAGATGGCAAAACTGCAGTCCGACAGCCTGGCGATTATGGTCCCGAAACGGAACGCACTCTTCAGCTGTCCGGCCACCATGTGCACGAGATCCTCAGCCACACTGTCGCCGTAATCTGAGAGGACATTCTGATACCCCTCCACTGTTATCATGGCAAGAATGTAATCCTGCTGATTTGACTTCAGATTATCATCCATATCAAGAAGAGAAGAAATCAGACCGTGAGCGTTCATAAGTCCGGTAACGCTGTCGCGGAAACGGGCCTCCTTCAGATCGGAGTTTTTTTCAATATCTTCGTCCACATCCACGAAGTATCCCAGCAGTCCCACGATCCTGTTGCCTCTGTAGACCGGGAATTTCCATGCCATTATCGTGTGGGCTATGCCATTTACAATGTTGAGATTCGGTGCATTTACAACAGAGTCCCCCCTTTGCAGAACTCTTATTTCATCGGATTCGAACCGGCTGTCATTAATATGCCACCCCAACTCTTCATCTGTCTTTCCTATGAAATCATCATCTGACTTAAACCCGTAGTAATTCCGGAAAGCCCTGCTTGCGCCCATAAATCTGCGTTCAGAATCCTTCCAGAATATTTTGACATCGGCCTCATTCATGAAGGAATTCCACAGATCGTTGTACTCCGCACCTTCAGGATCAAGTTGTAATGCTCCGGATTTTAAAAACCTCTTTAATACTTCCCAGCCATACGCGTAATCATCTTCACCTAATGCAGGTTTTGTACAGATCAGGAAACTGTTCCTGTCATCAGGCAGCGACATCACCATTATTTCAACCCATTTGAAATTTCCGTTTTCCTGTTTTATCAGAAAGATCTCCGACAAATTGTTCTTTCCCAGTCCCTCCATCTTGCTGCGGATGTTCTCTTCACTGATAAAACGCTCAAAGCGATCCAGATCATCGTCGTGCATCCGTCCTTTCACGGCCTTCCGCCCCAGCACATTGGCTATGCCTTCGACTACCTGTCCCTCATATTCTCCGATGCGCTGTGTTGCAACGACCCTGCAGCTATCCTCTTTAAAGTCGATCACGTACACATTGCTGTATGACAGAAGCAGATTTCGCATCACATTATCCCGCACGTCCACAGTCTTTTTTTCTTCAAAGGCTATGTACTCCAGAGAAGTTGACAGCATGCTCCCGTTTCTGATGCTCCCGATCAGATGGAACGACAGGCGATAGTGTCTGTTCCGGTATATGAACGTCATCTGCTCGGGCTTACCGCTGACCACGGCATTTTCTGCCAGTGACCTCAATTTCGGCCCGACATTTATATTTCCGGATTTCATAACAGCAGAAGCTGCCTGTTCCACTGTCATTCCGGTATATTCCATTTCCTTTTCAAAAGCCTCGTTGGCATAGACGAATTCAAAATGTCTCCGATCATAGAAGATCAGCGCCAGCGGAAGCTCTGAGATCAGATCCACCAGTCCGGTCTTCTGATAAAGAGCTGCGATCTCCCTTGTTTCGAAGACGATTCCCAGTTCTTTGAGATGGTCAAACAACTCTGAAAGCGGCATCGGCCGTCCGTAGTAGTATCCCTGGATCCGCTCGCATCCGATGCTCTTCAGGAAATTCAGATGCTCTTCGTTTTCCACGCCCTCAGCCAGGGTGTGGATTCCCAGCTGCTTCGCCATCCTCACCGCAGAAGTCACGATGGTTCTGGCTCTTTCGTTGAGATTCAGCAGGAATCCCATATCTATCTTTATTTCGTCAAAATCGATATCACGAAGGATGCTCAGCGAAGAATACCCGGAACCGAAGTCGTCCATCCACACATCGATCCCCGCCCGGTGGAATCGCTCCACCGCATCGCTGACCAGACTCCTGTCAGTCATCAGGGCAGTCTCTGTAATTTCAGCGCAGATGAGACTTCTCCTGACACCGTGAGCATCACAGATACCTGCGATCACCTCCACGGGGTCACAGTAGTCAAAATCCGAACAGGACACGTTGACGGACACCGGCACCACCGGCAGTCCCTCTTTCAGCCTCTGCTGAAGTACGCTGACAACTCTTTCAACGATATACATATCCAGCTTGTAGATCAGTCCCTTTTCCTCCATTACCGGGATGAATACACCCGGTGAGATGAGACCCCTTTCGGGATCCTGCCATCTCGCCAGAACCTCGACGCTGCACAGTCGTTCAGTCAGAGTCCGGATCACCGGCTGGTAGTACGGTTCTATCCAGCCCTCGGAGAGTGCCCTCTCCACATTATTGAGGACATATTCCCTGTTTGAAATGTCCCTGTAGATCTTCTCGCTGTACCAGACATAAGCTGATTCCACACTGTCTATGGTGTCCGAGGCAAACTTGGCTCTGTCGCATACTTCCCCGATAGTGACATCAGGCTCATACAGAGCTATGCCGATACGGACAGACAAAGTCCTCCCCCTGTTGAAACTGTTCAGATCAGCTATGAGTTTTTTCAGCTTCATCTCCAGATCCGCATCTCCTGTGCAGACGTAGAAATGATCCTCTCCGAAACGCGAGCAGTTTGTCTCTCCGAAACAGCCGCCCAGCAGAGTTGCCAGCTTCAGGAGGACACGGTCGCCCTCCTCCATGCCGTAGCGTGAATTGAAGCCCTTCATATTTATCAGGTCAAATGCCAGAACCACTGCATTCTGACCCGTCTTTCGTACAGATTCAGCCGTCTTCGGCGCCAGTTCAAAGAAATAGAGACGCCGCGGAAGGCCTGTAAAGCCGTCAACATCAGCCCTGGCTCCGGAAAAAAAGACGTAGAAAAGCGGGCCCGCCTCGGAGCTTTCAACAAATTTGCCATGTGCATCCAGGGTGGACACGTTACCTTTCTTTGTGATTATGCGGTGGATGATGCTGTAATAACTGCTCGATATCTCGTCCATGTGCAGTCTCCGGATCCTCGCCACCTTGTCCCGGTCGTCCGGATGAACCATTCCCATGTAGCTGCATCCGGTCAGTTCCAGAAACTCATCCTCGCTGCTGCATTCAAAGGCCTCCAGCACCGCGTGATTGACATAGAGGATCTCATCGTTGTCACTGTCCGCCCTGTAGATCAGAAAACCGCCGGGCATCTCAGAAAAACTGCGGAGCAGCTTTTCTCTGTTCATATCCAAATCTGTGATCTTATGTTTACTCATCATTATCCTCAGGCTATCCGATTAACGCTACACTCCTAAATCATATATCGGCATGGCAAGTATAATTATAATGAGAACAGCAGAAATAAATAGCGCCTCCGGCGGATCATATCCCGGTCTGCAGAAGGACTTCGAAGGCCTTTATTTATCACGTTTCCAGGCATCAGCCAGCAGATTCGCCACCTCAGCAGTCTCCTCTCCGTCAAGACCCGAGTAATTGACAACCGCAACATTTCTGTAGGGTTCGGGATCGCTGCCCTCGACCAGATAATCTGTGAGAAAAGAAATGCGGATTCCCTTTTCCTCCGCCAGTTTTCTGAGTTCCCGGTCTTCCTGGGAGCCGTCCACCCGCATCAGAAAATGAAGGCCGGAATCCTCCTCCGAGATGCTGATCCGTCCCCCCAGGCTTCCGGACTTCAGTTCACGGATCAGCCTGTCCCTGAGGATCCTGTAATGCTTCCGCATCCGGTTGATGTGTTTTTCAAAGAATCCGCCCGCTATGAATTCAGCCAGAGCATACTGCTCAAAGTTGGAAACTGTGCAGGAATAGAATCCCAGTTCCCTGCGGAACCGTTCCAGAAGCAGCGGAGGCAGCACCATGTAGCTGATACGGATCGTGGATGTCAGGCTCTTTGTAAATGTGTTCACGTAGATGACCCGGTCTTCTCGATCCATGGAAAAAAGCGCCTCGATGGGTCTGCCCTGAAGTCTGAACTCGCTGTCGTAGTCGTCTTCGATGATGTATCTGTTCTCCCGCAGAGTTGCCCATTTCAGCAGCGCCAGCCGTCTTCCCGCGGAAGTGACTATGCCCCGGGGGAACTGGTGAGACGGCGAAATCTGAATTATATCTGCTCTTTCCATGTCTCCTTCGACAGGCAGTATCCCCTCCTGATCCATCTCGTACATGACAGTCTTTATCCCCAGTGACCGGTAGATGTTCCGTATCTTGGGCGGTCCCGGATTTTCCAGACCGTATATCGAACTGCGCCCCAGCAGCTGAACGATGAGACTGTAGAGATACTCCGTCCCGGCGCCTATGATCACCTGCGCCGGTGACACATCTATCCCCCGGAATTCTCTGAGATGCTCCGCTATGGCCTCCCGAAGCTCCGGGACTCCCCCCGTCGGGGGTGTTTTCAGAAGTTCTCCGGCCTTTTCCGTAAGAGTCTTCCTCATGACCTTCGCCCAGGTGCCGAAGGGAAAATTGTCCGGTGCAGTGGAATTGGATACGAGATTGTACCTGAATCTTCTCCCTCTCTCTTCATTTTCCTCCTCCGGGAGAATGCGGTCCGCACTTTTGCGAACTCCGGTGCGTTCCATTCTTTCCGGTATCAGATCTTCTCCGATATCCGAAACATAAAAACCGCTCTTTGGCCGGGAGAATATATAGCCCTCGGCCTGAAGCTGCCCGTATGCGTTTTCCACCGTCACCACACTTATGCCGTTGTTCGAGGCAAATGCACGCTTTGAGGGGAGCTTTTCACCGGGTCTCAGTTTGCCGGAGATTATGTCCGCTCTGACGTGCTCATACAGGTATTCCTGCAGGCTCTGCCCCTTTCTGTCTTCAAAAGAATATGTAATCATACCTACACTATACACCAGCCGGGGCAGCGGGTAAATCTGACCTTATAAAAAATATTAAAATTGGCGATATGCACAATGCCAAAATGGGTTTATCTTATTATATGACAATATTCAAATTGCATACAAAAAGGAGAACGACATTATGACAGATAAAAAAGTTATGACCCTCCAGGACATCTCCTGCGTGGGACAGTGCTCACTCACGGTGGCTCTTCCGATCATCTCGGCCTGCGGCGTGGAGACGGTGATCCTGCCTTCAGCTGTACTTTCCACACACACCGGCGGATTCACGGGATACACTTTCAGAGACCTGACAGAGGACATCCCCGGCATCATGAATCACTGGGTGAGCGAGAATATAAAGTTTGACTGCATCTACACAGGTTATCTGGGCAGCGTGACTCAGATCGGCTATGTCAGCGATCTGAAGAAGAACACTCTCAAGGATGACGGCCTTCTGATCGTGGATCCGGCAATGGCAGACAACGGCAGTCTCTATTACGGATTCGATGAAGTCTTTGTAGAAAATATGGCAAAACTCTGCGGGACAGCTGACATCATTCTCCCCAATATCACTGAAGCCTGCTTCATGACGAAGACTGAAATGCAGCTGACTTCACAGACTGAGGAATATGTAAAGGATCTGCTGGACAAACTGGCCTCTCTGGGCGCAAAGAAGATCGTTCTCAAGGGCATCAGCTACGAGCCGGGCAAGCTGGGCGTGGCTGTTTACGACAGCGCATCCGGAGATCTTCAGTACTACTTCACTGAAAAGATCGACAAGAGCTCCCACGGCACCGGGGACTGCTATGCCGCAGCCTTCACAGGCGCCCTCATGCAGG